>NZ_JBIQHY010000085.1:1334-31783 GCF_044508335.1 Actinomadura sp. | reverse complement strand
GGTCGGGTCGCGCCGGTCGGGTCGCGCCGGTCGGGTCGCGCAGGTCAGGTCGCGTCGGGGTCCTGGAGGAGGGCGCCGAGCGCGGAGCGGGCGCCCGCCCCCGGGTCGCCCCGCACCTCGTACACGCGGGGCTCCTCGCCGGTCTCGTCCACTGTGATCCGGTAGGCGGGGAGATCGGCGCCGATCTCCCCGGCCCGGCCGCGGGCCTGCGCGGCGGCGAGCTCGTCCACGGCCTCCCGGATGCGGCCGGCCCGGCCGGCGGGGAGCGCGTCGGTGTCGTACAGCGCGACGACCGCGCTCCGGCCGGTGAACCCGCCGGTGCTCTCGATCTTCACGCGCATGGCGCCTCCCCGCCGGCGGTGCTCACTTGCTGAAGGCCCGGCGCAGCTCGTCCAGCTCGTCCCGGAGGATGTCATCGTCCTCCAGGGAGCCCCGCCTGGCCAGCTTCTCCGGGGCGACGACCTGGTACTCGGGCATCTGCATCGTGCCGCAGCAGCGCGACCGGTCCTGGTCGGCCAGCAGGCTCGCCGACTGCTCGTCGTGCGCCTCGACCTCCGTGACGTCCCGCCCGTCGCCGGTGTAGCCGGGCTCGGTCATCGCCATCTGCCCGCTCAGCAGGTCCCGCAGCGGCGTCGCCGCGGTGGTGATCTCGCGCACCGCGAACCGGTTGCGGATGAACGTCCGGTAGATCGCCGGGTCGCCGCGGCCCGCCGACGCCTGCAGCATCTTGTTCGCGACGTCCACGTACCGGGCGCCGGTCGCCGGGGACGCCACGATCGCGTCGAACACCAGCTTGCACAGGGAGGCCGCCGTCTCGATCAGCACGATCGTCGCGTCCTTCGTGCGCCGCTGGCGGCTCAGCTCGAACGTGAACACGTCCGCGAGCACGTCGTAGACCGCCCCCGTGAACACCTGGGAGATCGCGTGGACCTCGTTGCCGACCTGGCTGAGCTTGAGGTCGTTGTCGGCGTTGCGCAGCCCGGACGGCATGCCGAGGCCCTTGCCGAACTCCTCCGCCAGCTCCGTCAGGAACGACTTGTCGTGCAGGTTCGCCTTGGTGAGCGCGACGAGGGCCTCCGCCTGGTCCGGCTCGGCGAGCGCGAGGAAGATCGCGGTGATGTCGCCGAACGCCTCGTGCAGGCCGCCCGTCTGCGGCGGGTTGCCGGCCGACAGCCAGCCCGGCTTGAGGCCGTCCAGGATCGCGTGCCCGGTCTCGTGCGCGACGATGTCCAGCGAGCGGCACGTGTGCAGGACGGAGCTCTGCCCCTGCGGCGTGAAGAACAGGAACTTCAGCGCCTTCGCCGTCCGGCTGTAGAAGGCGTTCGCGCCCTCCCCGGCGTGCGGGAACACCGTGATGCGGTCGGTGTTGCCGCCGACGTTCCACGCGAACGGGATCGGGTCGCCGCCGTTGTGCCGCTCGTACATCGCCATCGTCTGCCGGACGACGGCGAACGTGTGCGCGCAGTCGAACTGCGGGCTCCCGGCGGCGAACACGAAGTCGCCGCCGACATTGCGGGTCACCGGCGTGACGCCCGGCAGCTCCGTCCGGACGCGGGCGTCGGTCGGGCCGTTCAGCACCACGGTCGGGATGAACGCCAGCCGGGCGCCGAGGGCCGTGACCGAGGGGTCCTGCTTGTAGACGAGGAACCGGTGCCCGGTGCGCAGCGGCGCCGGGATCGGCACCGGCCGCGGCAGGGGCTCCGGAAGCGGCGGAGCCGCGCGCCGCACGCGCTGGGCGGGAATCTCGATCGGCGTCGATCCGGCGTCCCGCGGCGCCTCGTGGTCCTGCTGGTGGATCGTCATCGAAACCACCTTCCCCTGACAGTGCGCGAGTCCCTGCTGACCCTGCGCTCCTGCGAGCGGACATGCGGGGTTGAAGTACGGGGCCTTGCACCCGTGGACCGGCGCGGCCGGCTCGGTTGTCCGCTCTGTTCTGCCAACGTCCGCCGGTCGGGAGATCCAATCAACCCCGCGAAGGTGAAAAGCAGTCGTCTGTCCACATGCTGCCGCCGGGCCCGGAGAGCGGGACGCGCCGAAAACGTCCGCGCCGCGCCGTAGACTCGCACGTGATGTCGAAGACCGAAGCTCACCCCCTGCTCGACGGCCTCAACCCGCAGCAGCGCGCCGCCGTCGTGCACTCCGGCGGCCCCCTGCTGATCGTCGCGGGCGCGGGCTCGGGCAAGACGCGGGTGCTCACCCACCGCATCGCCCACCTGCTCGCCGAGCGGGACGTCCACCCCGGCCAGATCCTCGCGATCACCTTCACCAACAAGGCCGCCGCCGAGATGAAGGAGCGCGTCGACGCCCTCGTCGGGCCGCGCTCGCGCGCCATGTGGGTGATGACGTTCCACTCCGCCTGCGTGCGGATCCTGCGCCGCGAGGCCAAGCGCCTCGGCTTCCCCACGAGCTTCTCGATCTACGACCAGGCCGACGCGAACCGGCTCATGGCGCTGGTGTGCCGCGAGCTCGACCTCGACCCGAAGCGGTACCCGCCGAAGTCGTTCAGCGCCCAGGTGTCCAACCTGAAGAACGAGCTGATCGACTACGAGACGTTCAAGAACCGCGCGTCCACGCACATGGAGCAGACGCTCGCCGAGGCGTACGAGATGTACCAGGCGCGGCTCCAGCAGGCCGGCGCCATGGACTTCGACGACCTGATCATGATGACGGTCAACCTGCTGCAGGTCTTCCCGGAGGCCGCCGAGCACTACCGGCGCAGGTTCCGGCACGTCCTCGTCGACGAGTACCAGGACACCAACCACGCGCAGTACGAGCTCGTCCGCGAGCTGACCGCCCCCGTCGAGGGCGTCGGCGCGGCCGAGCTGTGCGTCGTCGGCGACGCCGACCAGTCGATCTACGCGTTCCGCGGCGCGACGATCCGCAACATCCTGGAGTTCGAGCGCGACTACCCGGACGCCACCGCGATCCTGCTGGAGCAGAACTACCGCTCCACCCAGACGATCCTGTCCGCGGCGAACGCCGTCATCGAGCGCAACGCCGACCGCAAGCCGAAGAAGCTGTGGTCCGACCAGGGCGAGGGCCACAAGATCACCGGCTATGTGGCCGACAACGAGCACGACGAGGCCGCGTTCGTCGCCCACGAGGTCGACCGGCTCACCGACGAGGGCGAGGCGCGTCCCGGCGACGTCGCCGTCTTCTACCGCACCAACGCCCAGTCGCGCGTCTTCGAAGAGGTGTTCATCCGCGTCGGGCTGCCGTACAAGGTGGTCGGCGGGGTCCGGTTCTACGAGCGCAAGGAGATCCGCGACGCGCTCGCCTACCTGCGCTGCCTCGCCAACCCGGAGGACACCGTCTCCCTGCGCCGCATCCTGAACGTGCCCAAGCGCGGCATCGGCGACCGCGCCGAGGCGTGCGTCGAGGCGTACGCGTCCCGCGAGCGGATCTCGTTCTGGCAGGCGCTGCGGGCGCCCGAGGACGTGCCCGGCATGGCGACCCGCTCGATCAACGCCGTCCGCGAGTTCGTCGCCCTGCTGGACGAGCTGCGCACCGCCGCCGAGACGCTCACCCCGGCCGATCTGGTCGCCGAGGTCCTCAAGGCCAGCGGCTACCTGGAGGAGCTCCAGAACTCCAAGGACCCGCAGGACGAGACCCGCGTCGAGAACCTCCAGGAACTCGAAGCCGTCGCCCGCGAGTTCGAGGAGCGCCTCGACGGCGAGTCCGCCGAAGGCCGCCTGCCCGAGTTCCTGGAGCAGGTCGCGCTGGTCGCCGACGCCGACTCCATCCCCGGCGGCGCCAAGGGCGGCCCCGTGCCCCCCGGCGAGCAGCCCGAGGACACCGAGCAGGGCGTCGTCACCCTCATGACCCTGCACACCGCCAAGGGCCTCGAATTCCCGGTCGTGTTCCTCACCGGCATGGAGGACGGCGTCTTCCCGCACCTGCGCGCCATGAGCAACCCGAAGGAGCTCGAAGAGGAACGCCGCCTCGCCTACGTCGGCATCACCCGCGCCCGGCGGCGCCTCTACGTCTCCCGCGCCGCGATGCGCAGCTCGTGGGGCGCGCCGCAGGTGAACCCGCCGTCCCGCTTCCTGGGCGAGGTCCCGTCGACCCTGGTCGAATGGGAGCGGGAGGCGTCCTCGGCGTCCACTCCGGCGATGTCCCGGATGGCGCAGCGCCCGGGCGTGCGCTCCCCGGGCAACCGCCCCGTGCCGTCCCTCTCCCCGGGCGACAAGGTCACCCACGACGCCTTCGGCCTCGGCACCGTCGTCTCCGTCTACGACCGGGGCGAGAAGGCCAGCGTCGACTTCGGCGGCGAGTACGGCGTCCGCACCCTGGTCCTCCGCTTCGCCACCATCGAGAAGCTCTGATCGCGCCGTCGGCGGGCGGGAACGGCCGATCGGCGCCGGTGCCGCCATCGGCGCTGACCTGGGGCGGCCGGCCCTGGTCGGCGGGGAGCACCGCGCATGCGGGCGGCGTCTAGGGGATGGGCAGGGGGCGTTCCAGGGCGGAGAGCGTGAGCAGGACGAGGGAGGCCGTCCAGCCGAGCGGGGCCGGGCCGGCGGGTTTTCCGGTCGGGCCGACCTTCTCCGGGAGGACGCCGAGCGATGTGCGGTGCGCCGCGAGCCAGCTGAGCCGGTCCAGCGCCTCGTCGGTGCGGCCCGAGGCGGCCGAGCTCAGCCCGAACAGGGCCGTCTCCGGGGTCCACGCGACGTCCGGGGAACCGGACCAGCGCTCGCCCGGCAGCACGCCCCCGTTCGGCAGCGCCTGCCTGCGGGCCGCGTCCGCGATCGCGGCCGTGATCTCCGCGTCGGCGGGCGCGAACGGCGGGGCGAGGAACGTCACCGAGGTGTCCATCAGGCCGCCGGGCACCGGCGAGCGCGGGTAGCCGTACGGCGCGAACTGCCGGGCCACGGCGTCCGAGACGCGCTGCGCCGCGCCCTCCCACGCGGCCGTCCGGCCGGTCTCGCCGCGCAGCCGGGCGAGGTCGGCGGCGGCCCGCAGGCCCGCGAGCACGGGCCCGACGACGCCGAGCGTCGGCCGCCGCGGGTCCTGCTCGCGGAGCGGGTCGCGCTCCCAGTAGTCGGACGAGGCGGGCGGCAGGCCCTCGGCGTCCAGGGACCGGGCCAGGTGGTCGGCGGCGCGCCGCACCATCGGCCACAGGTCCGGCAGGTCGTCGGGCGAGCCGGCCTGCACGCGGTAGAACCACGCCGCCCACAGCACCCAGCCGAGCGAGTCGAGCTGGGCGCGGCGGCCGTCGGCGACCGCCGTCCCGTCGGCGTTGTAGCGCGCGGCCCACATGCCGCTGCCGCTCTGCGCGCGGGCGAGGAACCGCAGGACGCGGCGGGCCTCCGACGGGTGCCCGGTGACGGTGAACGCGGCGACGGTGAACGCCGAGTCGCGCGGCCAGCAGTACCGCCACTTGGTGTACCAGGAGGCGAGCGACGCCCCGTTCGGGCGGGTGAGGAGCCGCAGGTCGAGCAGGGCGCGCGCCGCCATGTCGCGGTAGGCCGCGCCCATCCCGCCCGTCGGGATCGTCCCCTGCGCCAGCCACAGGTTGTCGGACCGGACGGCCGTGTCCACCCGCGGGTCGTCCGCGTCCACGGTGACGGGGGTGTCGCCGCCGGCCGGGATGAGCCGGATGCGCCCGTCCTCCAGCCGGACGACGGAGCTGTCCGGCAGGTAGGCGGCCCCCTCGGCCTGCTCGGGGGAGAGCGGGACGCCGGCGAACGGCCAGCCGCCCCCGCCGATGAGCCCGGGGCTCGACCAGCCGGGCGCGGACGGTTCCGGTACGGTGGCCCCGCCGGTCGCGATGAGCGCGGCGACGACCAGCAGCGCGGCGGTGCGGCGGACCTTGCGCACGCCCGAGCGCCCGCGGGTCCGCGGGCGCGGAGGGGCGGTGCGCACGGGCCGCCGCACGGGGACGGCGGCCGCGAGGGATGGGTCCCGTTCCTCCGCCATCGCCATGCGTTCGCCCCCTTTGCGCCCCGCCGAAGCGAAATAAGTACATCAAACTACGTCAATTGGTTCATCCTCCTCACGAGCCACTCGTGCCCACCCCTCAGGAGGAGACACCTTCCGCCCGGTGACAGTTGCCTTCTAGCGCGGACACTCCGTGACATATGGACCCGGCGGCATCACCACGAAGCGGGGTTGACTAGGCTGCATCGACGGAGCGGACCGCAGAGTGCCGGCCGCACGGAGACCCGTGTAGATCGCCGACTCGTGTGGTCTATGGCTGTCGATCCGTTAAGGACGCCCTCGTGGACCTGTTCGAACATCAGGCGAAGGAACTCTTCGCCGAGTACGGGGTACCGGTGCCCACCGGCAAGGTCGCCCATACTCCCCAGGAAGCGCGTGCACACGCGGAGGAGCTGTTCTCCGCGGGCAGTAAGAAGGTCGTGGTCAAGGCCCAGGTGAAGACCGGCGGCCGCGGCAAGGCCGGCGGCGTGAAGCTGGCCGGCGACGCCGACGAGGCGGAGGCGCTCGCCGGCCAGATCCTCGGCATGGACATCAAGGGCCACACGGTCCACAAGGTCCTGGTCGAGGAGGGCAGCGCGATCGCGCAGGAGTTCTACTTCTCCTTCCTGCTCGACCGCGCCAACCGCACCTTCCTGTCCATCTGCTCCGTCGAGGGCGGGGTGGAGATCGAGGAGGTGCCGCACGACCGGCTGGCGATGGTGCCGATCTCCCCGCTGGACGGCGTCGACCGGGCCAAGGCCCGCGAGATCGCCGAGCGGGGCCGGCTGCCGCAGGAGGCACTGGAAGGCGCCGCCGAGCTGATCGAGCGGCTGTGGGCCGTGTTCACCGACGAGGACGCCTCCCTCGTCGAGGTGAACCCGATGATCCTCACCGCCGACGGCCAGGTGAAGGCCCTCGACGGCAAGGTCACCCTGGACGACAACGCCGGCTTCCGCCAGGACCACGAGAAGTTCGAGGACAAGGCCGCCGCCGACCCGCTGGAGGCCGCGGCCAAGGCCAAGGACCTCAACTACGTGAAGCTGGACGGCAGCGTCGGCATCATCGGCAACGGCGCCGGCCTGGTCATGTCCACCCTGGACGTGGTGGCCTACGCGGGCGAGCAGTTCGAGGGCCAGAAGCCGGCGAACTTCCTCGACATCGGCGGCGGCGCGTCCGCCGAGGTGATGGCGAACGGGCTGGAGATCGTCCTGTCCGACCCGGACGTCAAGTCGGTCTTCGTGAACGTCTTCGGCGGCATCACCGCCTGCGACGCCGTCGCCAACGGCATCGTCTCGGCCTACAAGCTGCTGGCGGACCGCGGCGAGGCCGTCGACCGCCCGCTCGTCGTCCGGCTGGACGGCAACAACGCCGAGCTCGGGCGCAAGATCCTCAACGACGCGGCGCTGCCCGGCGTCCAGCAGGTCGACACCATGGACGAAGCGGCCAAGCGCGCCGCCGAACTCGCAGCGGCAGGTGCATGATCATGGCCATCTGGCTCACCGAGAACAGCAAGATCATTGTCCAGGGCATCACGGGCTCCGAGGGCACCAAGCACGGCCGCCGGATGCTCGCGTCCGGGGCCCGGGTCGTCGGCGGCGTGAACGCCCGCAAGGCCGGCCAGACGGTCGACTTCGACGGCACCGTCCTCCCGGTGTTCGGCACCGTCAAGGAGGCCATGGAGCAGACCGGCGCGGACGTGTCCGTCGTCTTCGTCCCGCCGAAGTTCACCAAGGACGCCGTCGTCGAGGCGATCGACGCCGAGATCCCGCTCTGCGTCGTCATCACCGAGGGCATCCCGGTGCACGACACCGCCTACTTCTGGGCGTACGCCGAGAAGCAGGGCAACAAGACGCGCATCATCGGGCCGAACTGCCCCGGCATCGCGTCCCCCGGCAAGTCGAACGCGGGCATCATCCCGGCCGACATCACCACGCCCGGCCGCATCGGGCTCGTGTCCAAGTCCGGCACGCTGACCTACCAGATGATGTACGAGCTGCGCGACATCGGCTTCACCACCTGCGTCGGCATCGGCGGCGACCCGGTCATCGGGACGACCCACATCGACGCCCTCCAGGCGTTCCAGGACGACCCGGAGACCGACGCCATCGTGATGATCGGTGAGATCGGCGGCGACGCCGAGGAGCGCGCCGCCGCCTACATCGAGAAGAACGTGACCAAGCCGGTCGTCGGCTACGTCGCCGGGTTCACCGCCCCCGAGGGCAAGACCATGGGCCACGCGGGCGCGATCGTGTCCGGCTCCGCCGGCACCGCGCAGGCGAAGAAGGAGGCCCTGGAGAAGGTCGGCGTCCGCGTCGGCAAGACCCCCAGCGAGGCCGCCGTGATCATGCGCGAGATCATGCAGAACCGCTGATCCCGCGAACCACCGGAAAGACGCCCGGCGCCGCCCCCGCGGCCCGGGCGTCTTCCGCTCCCGCCCCGGCGGCAAGGCGACACGCCGGGCGGGCGGGCGGTCCGGGGGCGGACGCGGTGCCAGCATGGAGCGGTGAGCGACAACACCCCCGGGCCGCGGGCGAAGCGGGAGCCGTCCAGACCGCCGACGAGCGCAGGGCCGTCGAGCGCGGCGCCGGCGGCGCAGCCCGCGCGGCCGCTGTACGTGACGGGGCTCGTCGCGGCGCTGTGGTGCGTCGGGATCGGGCTCGCGGTGCTCACCACGATCACGCTCATCGGGTGGATCGCGGCGCCGAAGACCGCGCTCGGCCACGGCATGTCCGGGGTGTTCCGCACGGCCGTGAACTTCTGGCTGGTGTCCCACCACGCGGGCTTCTCCTACGGGCACGGCCGGGTCGGGCTGCTGCCGCTCGGCGTCGTCGTCCTGCCCGGCGTGCTGCTGTACCGGGGCGGCGGGTGGATGATCCGGGTCGCCGGGCTGCGGCGGCGCCCCCGGATCGCGGTCGCGCAGGTGGCGGTCGCGCAGGCCGCCCCGTACGCGGGGCTGGCCGCGCTGCTCGCGCTCGCGGCGTCGTCCCGGGAGGTGCGGCCGTCGGCGTGGCAGGCGCTCGTCGGATGCTTCCTCGTCGCCCTCATCGCGGGCGGGCTGGGCGCCGCGCGGGCCGTGGTCGCCGCGCAGGTCGCGGCGGAGGCGAAGGGGGAGCGGGTCAGGTCCGGGCTGGGGGCGCTGCTGCGGCTGCTGCCCGAGCGGCCCCGCTCGCTGGTCATCGGGGTGGCGGGCGCGCTGGGCGTGCTGCTCGCCTCGGGCGCGGTGCTGGTGGGCGCGGCGCTCGCGATGAACATGGCGGGCGCCGACGACCTGTACGACATGCTCGCGCCCGGCGTCGTGGGCGGGGTCCTGCTGCTGCTGGTCGAGCTGGCCTTCCTGCCGAACGCGGTGATCTGGGGGATGGCGTACGCGGTCGGGCCGGGGTTCTCCGTCGGCGCGGGGACGAGCGTCTCGCCGACCGGCGTGTTCCTGGACATCGTGCCCGCGTTCCCGCCGCTCGCCGCGCTGCCGCAGCCCGGCCCGGCGCCCGCGCTGTCGCTGCTCGCGCTGGCCGCGCCGTTCGTCGCGGGCGCGGTCGGCGGCGTCCTCACGATCAGGTCGCTGCCGAGCCCGGTGGCGGAGGGCGCGCCGCTGTGGGGGTTCGTGACGGGCGCGCTGACCGGCGCGGTGGCGGCCCTGCTCAGCGCGCTGTCCGGCGGTCCGCTCGGCGGCGGGCGGATGGCGACCGTCGGGCCGTCGGCCTGGCAGGTGGGGCTCCTCGCGGCCCTGGAGGTGGGCATCTCGGCGGCCATCGCGGCGTGGGCGGCGAACTGGATGGTGCTGCGCCGCCCGGCCCGCGCGGCGGTCGAGAAGACCGGGCGGACCAAGAAGGCGGGGAAGGCCGGGAGAAGGGCGGGGAAGCCGAAGCGGGCCGTCCGGCCGAAGCCCGCGACGGTGCCGCTGTCGGCGCCGGTCCCCGGCGACTACGAGCCGCCCGCGAAGCCCGCGCCGAAGCCCCCGCGAGCCCCGCACGCCCCGGACCCGCTGGAGTTCGAGGAGGCCGACCCCGTCCTCGCCCCGCGCCGCCCCCGCGGGCGGCCCGACCCGCTGCCCGACCTGGCCGAGGAGAAGCGGCCCGATCCGGAACCGGCCCCGGCGCGGCCGGGCGACGGCACGATCGTCGTGGAGGGGCACCTCGTGGACGACCCCGAGCCCGAGCCCGAGGAGCCGCGCAGGCCCGTCCCGCCGCCGCGCGCCGACCCGAACCGCACCGAGAACCGCGGCGGCGCGATCTACGTCCTGCGCGAGGAGCCCGAGCAGGACGCCTAGCCCCCGCGGCGGGGGCGGTGCTCAGAGCAGGTGGCCGTACTTGTCCATCCAGCCGGGCGGCAGGTCGAGCTTGTCCTCGATCTTCGGGTAGTACTCGTCCCGGCACGCCTGCTGGTCGGTGTGGGTGTTGGAGGCGTTGACGCAGTCCCAGTAGCCGCTGAACTCCGTGCGCAGGAAGACCGCCATCCCCACCATCAGCACCGACATGGCCAGGCCGATCGCGCCCATCACCATGCCGGGGACGGCGCCGGGCACGGCGTCCCGGGTGCCGCGCGCCCTGCGCCGGGCCCGGATCCCGACGACGAGCGAGGCGACGCCCAGCACGAGGCCGAGGGGGTAGAAGAACAGGGAGGTCACCAGCGCGATGCCGCCGAGCCAGAGGGCCCGCACACCGGCCTGCCGCGCCTCGTTCGGCCCCGCGGGCGGCTCCCCCGCCGGCCGCCCGTCGGGGCGGTCTTCGGGACGGGCCTCGCGGCCCCGCTGCTCGCTCACGTCGTTTTCCTCCTGGCCGTGGTGCTGTCTGCGGTGAGGCGGCGTCGAACCGGCCCGATAGGCTTCGTGGTGGCCGCACACCCCGTCAACGTCCACCTGGGAGTCATGGTGTCCGCCCGGCTCGTCGTCCTCGTCTCCGGCGCGGGGACCAACCTACAAGCGCTGCTCGACGCGTGCGCGGATCCAGCCTACGGGGCGAAGGTCGTAGCCGTGGGCGCGGACCGCCCCGGCACCGGGGGAACCGAACGCGCAGCGCGTGTGGGTTTGCCCACTTTCACGGTCTGCGTCCCTGATTTCCCGTCCCGGGACGACTGGGACGCGGCGCTGACCGAGGCCGTCGCGAAGCACGACCCCGACCTCGTCGTCTCCGCCGGCTTCATGAAGATCCTCGGCCCGCGGTTCCTCGCCCGGTTCGGCGGCCGGACGGTCAACACCCATCCCGCGCTGCTCCCGTCCTTCCCCGGCGCCCACGCCGTACGGGACGCCCTGGCGTACGGCGTGAAGGTCACGGGCTGTACCGTTCACTTCGTCGACGAAGGCGTGGACACCGGACCCGTCATCGCCCAGGAGGCCGTCCCCGTGGGCTGGCATGACGACGAAGACTCCCTGCACGAGCGCATCAAGCGGGTGGAGCGCCGGCTCCTCGTCGACGTCGTCGGACGGCTCGCCCGCGACGGCTGGACCACGCGCGGCAGGCGGGTCTCGATGAAGTGCAGGACCTGCGGTGATCCCGCCGACAGGCATTCTTCCGACGACCATGAGGGGAGCTCGGCCGGTGAGTCGGGTGGCGATTAGGCGCGCGCTGATCAGCGTGTACGACAAGACCGGGCTGGAGGAGCTGGCCCGCGGCCTGCACGAGGCGGAGGTGGAGATCGTCTCGACCGGGTCCACGGCGGGCCGGATCTCCGCCGCCGGCGTGCCGGTGATGAGGGTGGAGAAGCTCACCGGCTTCCCCGAGTGCCTGGACGGGCGGGTCAAGACCCTGCACCCCAGGATCCACGCCGGCCTGCTCGCCGACCGCCGCAAGGAGGACCACCTCCAGCAGCTCGACGACCTCGCCGTCGAGCCGTTCGACCTGGTGGTCGCGAACCTGTACCCGTTCGCCGACACGGTGAACTCCGGCGCCAAGCCGGACGAGTGCGTCGAGCAGATCGACATCGGCGGCCCGACGATGGTGCGCGCCGCCGCGAAGAACCACGCGAGCGTCTCCGTCGTCGTCGACCCGTCCGCCTACGGCACCGTCCTGGACGCGGTGAAGGCCGGCGGCTTCACGCTGGAGGAGCGGCGCCGCCTCGCCGCGCGCGCGTTCGCGCACACCGCCTCCTACGACGTGGCCGTGGCCTCCTGGTTCGCGAGCGCCTACGCCCCGGACGAGACCGCCGCCGAGACGCGCTGGCCCGACTTCCTCGGCGCCACCTGGGAGCGGTCGGACACCCTGCGGTACGGCGAGAACCCGCACCAGCGCGCGGCCCTGTACCGCTCGCCCGGCGAGACCGGGCTGGCCGGCGCGGAGCAGCTGTACGGCAAGGAGATGTCCTACAACAACTACGTGGACACCGACGCCGCCCGCCGCGCCGCCTACGACTTCACCGAGCCCTGCGTCGCGATCATCAAGCACGCCAACCCGTGCGGCATCGCGGTCGGCGCCGACATCGCCGAGGCGCACCGCAAGGCGCACGCCTGCGACCCCGTGTCCGCCTACGGCGGCGTGATCGCGGCGAACCGCCCGGTCACCGCCGCCATGGCCCGGCAGGTCACCGAGAGCTTCGCCGAGGTCGTCGTCGCGCCCGCCTTCGACGACGAGGCCGTCGCCGTCCTGAAGGACCGGTTCAAGAACGTCCGGCTGCTGGTCTGCCCGGACGCCCCCGCCGGCGCGACCGAGTACCGGCGCATCGACGGCGGCGTCCTGCTGCAGGGCGTCGACCGCGTGGACGCGCCCGGCGACGACCCGGCGGCCTGGGAGCTGAAGACCGGCGAGCCCGCGGACGAGGCCGCGCTGCGGGACCTGGCGTTCGCGTGGCGGGCGATCCGGTCGGTGAAGTCGAACGCGATCCTGCTGGCCGCCGACGGGGCGACCGTGGGCGTCGGCATGGGCCAGGTGAACCGGGTCGACTCGGCCAAGCTCGCCGTCGCGCGGGCCGGCGCCGAGCGCGCCGCGTCCGCCGTCGGCGCCTCCGACGCGTTCTTCCCCTTCCCCGACGGCCTCGAAGTGCTGGCCGAGGCGGGCGTGCGGGCGATCGTCGAACCCGGCGGCTCCGTCAACGACGGCAAGGTCATCGAGGCGGCCGAGAAGGCCGGGATCACCCTCTACTTCACCGGCGTCCGGCACTTCTTCCACTGACCGAGGGCGGCCCGGTGTGGCGCGCACCACAGCCACACCGGGTTTACCGCCGGATTCTTTACTTTCGGGTGCGGGTAGCCTCTGCCCCGGACCGCGCCCATCATGACCCCTCACTTGACCCGGCGCGGGCGTTCCGTGACGGAGGCGCGAATGGACGTGCTGCTGGCCCTCATCCTGAGGTCGGTCTACCTGGTCGACGCCCTGCTGATGGACTCCCGGCAGGTGATCGGGCTGGTCGCCGCGTTCCTGGCCGCCGTCCTCGCCGCCCAGCTCGGCTGGCACGGCACCGACCGCCTCCTCGCCCGGCGGCAGCGCTCCGAGGACTAGCTCGCCCGCGCCGCTCCGGCCCGCCGCGGCCGCCCGGCGCCGGTCTGCGGCCCCGCGCGGCCGTTAGCATGGGTTTTCACGCGACTGGCGCGGCAAGGTGGATCACCACCGGGGAGCGAACGACAGTCCGGACACCGCGCGCCTGGGTGGACGGGACCTCGAGCCGGGCTCGGTCCTGCGCCCCCGGCGAGATCCACGCGGAGGAACGCATGACGGCACAGATTCTGGACGGCAAGGCCACGGCCGCCGAGATCCGCTCGAACCTCAAGGGCCGCGTCGAGGCGCTCCGCGACCGCGGCGTCACCGTCGGGCTCGGCACCGTGCTGGTCGGCGACGACCCCGGCAGCCGCGCCTACGTGAACATGAAGCACCGCGACTGCGCCGAGGTCGGCATCGAGAGCATCCGCCGCGACCTGCCCGCCACCGCGACCCAGGACGACGTCGAGCGTGCCGTCGCCGAGCTGAACGCCGACCCCGCCTGCACCGGCTACATCGTCCAGCTCCCGCTGCCGAAGGGGCTGGACGAGCAGCGCGTGCTGGAGCGCATCGACCCGGCCAAGGACGCCGACGGCCTGCACCCGACGAACCTCGGGCGGCTCGTGCTGATGCAGCCGGGCCCGCTGCCCTGCACGCCGAAGGGCATCGTCGAGCTGCTGCGCCGCTTCGACGTCCCGCTCAAGGGCGCCGAGGTCACCGTCGTCGGCCGCGGCATCACGGTCGGCCGCTCGCTCGGCCTGCTGCTGACCCGGCGCACCGAGAACGCGACCGTCACGCTCTGCCACACCGCGACCCGCGACCTCGCCGCGCACACCCGCGCCGCGGACATCGTGGTGGCCGCCGCCGGCGTCCCCGGTCTCATCACGGGCGACATGGTCAAGCCGGGCGCCGCCGTCCTGGACGTGGGCGTCTCCCGGGTGGACGGCAAGCTCGCCGGCGACGTCGCCGCCGACGTGCGCGAGGTCGCCGGGTGGGTCGCGCCCAACCCGGGCGGCGTCGGGCCGATGACCCGCGCCATGCTGCTCGCGAACGTCGTCGAAGCGGCCGAGCAGAACCGCTGACCCGCGGCCGCCGACCCGCGGCCCCCGGCACGTGGCCGGGGCCGCCACTCAGCACCGAGGTGGCGGCCCCGTACCCGTTGCTCCTGGCGGGCCGCGCCGTCACCTGCGCGGCCCCGTCGGGAGGTTCAGCGATCGCCCTCGTGTACGCGCTGCCCGGAGGGCGACCGCAGGTTCACATCAGCTCGCCCTCCGTCCCGCCGCGCTGGGGGCCGGACGGCCCGGACCGTGGCCGTGGCCGGGACTGCCCGGCCTGCGCGTCTCCGCCGTCCCCCGCACGCCGGGGACGCGCCCGTCCATCGGCGGGCGGCCCTGGTGCGGGACGTGCACCGGCGGCAGCGGGCGGACGAGGCCCATCGCGATGACCTCGTTCGCGAGCCGCGTGCGCCGGTTGGCGCCCTCGGGGATGCGGAACTTCTGGTAGAGGCGCAGCAGGTGCTGCTTGACGGCCGCCTCCGTCACCACCAGCTCGCCGGCGATGTCGCGCGCCGTGGCGGGGGCCACGAACGCCTCGTCGGACAGGGCTGGACGGCACAGCGAGGTCAGCACGTCGACCTCGCGGCGGGTGAGCTCCGGAGCGACGGCGCGCCGAAGCTCGACGTCCGGGTCGACCTCCTCACGGGGGATGCCCCCCAACCGGCAGCGCGCCGTGCCGAAGCTCACGACGTCACCGTCCTCCAGGACACGGCGGGCGATCGGCCGGCCGTTGACGCGCGTTCCATTACGGGACAGGCCCATGTCCACCACGTAGACGTACGGGCCACGTCGGACGATCTCTGCGTGCAAGCGGGACACACTCGGGTCGTCGAGGCGTATGTCGACTCCTCTCCCTCTCCCGACCGTCGTCACGTCGGGGCGCAGCGGCATCACCAGCCCGCTGTCCTCGATCCGCATGAACGGCCCCTCCACGGCAGTCCTCCCAGCTAGTTAGCGACCCCTGTCTGCCGGGTTACCCGGGCACCGTGCCGTCACACCCTCCTACTGGCGAGTAGCACCGATGGTGCAAGGGATTCCGGCCTCTCGGGCATCACCCGGGCACCCTCCGTCACACCGGTTTTCCCGGCGACGGGCGACAAGACGGACCGTTCCATCGCCGCTCCGCGCGCACGATGTCGTCCCGCGCCGCGATCGGCGATACCGTGAGGGCCATGAGCACCCAGGTGCACCGGCGCAGGCGCAGGGCGCCGCGCCGCGGGGGCGCCGCGCCGCACTGGCTGGCGCAGCTCCCGTACCTCCTCGTGCTCAGCGGGGTGGGCGCCGGCCTGACCCTGTGCGCCTTCAACTACTTCCGCAAGGGCTCCGGCCTGATGGCCGCCGCGCTGCTCGTCGGCGCCCTCGCCCGGCTGCTGCTGCCGGAGTCGCAGCTCGGCCCGCTCGCCGTCCGCAGCCGCTCCGTCGACTGCTGGACGCTCGTCCTCCTCGGCGAGATGGTCGCCTTCGTGTCGCTGAGCGTCCCGCCGATGAACAAGACCGGCCTCGCCCTCGCGGGCGCGTTCGGCGTGCTGATCGCGCTCACCGCGGTCGCCCGCGGCATCCGGCTGCTCGTCGCCGGGCGCCGCTCCGGGAGGGCCTCCCCGCCCGGGAACGGACCGCCGGGCTAGCGCGTCGTCCCAGGCAGAGGCGTCCGGGACCAGGCCAGGTCTAGACCGCATGACCGCCTCGGCTAGCCTAGCCAGTTGAGCCTTACAAGGACTGCTGGCCAGGTGTAGGAAAGGGACAGCACAAGCATGCCCAAGATCAAAGTAGCGGGCCCGGTCGTCGAACTCGACGGCGACGAAATGACGCGGATCATCTGGAAATTCATCAAGGACCAGCTGATCCTGCCTTACCTCGATGTGGACCTCAAGTACTACGACCTGGGGATCGAGCACCGTGACGCCACGGACGACCAGGTCACCATCGACGCCGCGAACGCCATCAAGGAGTACGGCGTCGGCGTCAAGTGCGCGACCATCACCCCCGACGAGGCGCGCGTCGAGGAGTTCGGCCTGAAGAAGATGTGGCGCTCCCCGAACGGGACGATCCGCAACATCCTGGGCGGCGTGATCTTCCGCGAGCCGATCGTGGTGTCCAACATCCCGCGCCTGGTGCCCGGCTGGACGAAGCCGATCATCATCGGCCGCCACGCCCACGGTGACCAGTACAAGGCCACCGACTTCGTCGTCCCCGGCCCGGGCAAGGTGACGATCACCTACACCCCGCAGGACGGCTCCGAGCCGATGGAGATGGAAGTCGCGGACTTCCCCGGCGGCGGCGTCGCGATGGGGATGTACAACTTCGACGACTCCATCCGCGACTTCGCCCGGACGAGCATGCGGTACGCGCTGAGCCGCGAGATGCCGCTGTACCTGTCGACGAAGAACACGATCCTCAAGGCCTACGACGGCCGGTTCAAGGACCTCTTCCAGGAGATCTACGAGACCGAGTTCAAGTCGGACTTCGAGGCCAAGGGCCTCTCCTACGAGCACCGGCTCATCGACGACATGGTCGCCGCCGCGCTCAAGTGGGAGGGCGGGTTCGTCTGGGCCGCCAAGAACTACGACGGCGATGTCCAGTCCGACACCCTCGCGCAGGGCTACGGCTCCCTGGGCCTCATGACGTCCGTCCTCATGACCCCCGACGGCAAGACCGTCGAGGCCGAGGCCGCGCACGGCACGGTGACCCGGCACTACCGGCAGCACCAGCAGGGCAAGCCGACGTCGACCAACCCGATCGCGTCCATCTTCGCCTGGACCCGCGGTCTGGAGCACCGCGGCAAGCTCGACAACCAGCCCGAGGTCATCGACTTCGCCCGCAAACTGGAGGCGGTCTGCGTCGAGACCGTGGAGGCCGGGCAGATGACCAAGGATCTGGCTCTCCTGGTCGGAAACGAGACGCCGTGGCTGACGACCCAGGGTTTCCTGGAGGCGCTCGACACCAACCTCCAGAAGAAGATCAACAGCTGAGCGGCCGGCGGCATCGGAGCCCGTGCTCTCCGCGCACGCGGGGTTGAGGCCGTCCCGGATCCGTCCGGGGCGGCCTTTCGCGTGTTCCGGCGGCGGGGGCGCCATGCCGGTGGGTGCACCTGGGCGGTGGCGGGTAGGGGGCGCGCGATAGCCTGAACCACGAAAATATCTCGACGGCGAGAGAAACCGCGGCGGCGCGGCTCTCCGGCGGTCGGGTTCGAAGGATGGCCGCCTGAGCCCCGTCAGGTCACAGCAGGAGAAGGACGCATGACTCGCACCCCAGTCACCGTTACCGTTACCGGCGCCGCGGGCCAGATCGGCTACGCGCTGCTGTTCCGCATCGCGTCCGGGCACCTCCTCGGCGCGGACGTGCCCGTACGCCTGCGCCTGCTGGAGATCCCGCAGGCGGTGAAGGCCGCCGAGGGCACCGCGATGGAGCTGGACGACTGCGCGTTCCCGCTGCTGTCCGGCATCGACATCTTCGACGACGCGACGAAGGCGTTCGAGGGCGCCAACATCGCGCTGCTCGTCGGCGCCCGCCCCCGCACCAAGGGCATGGAGCGCGGCGACCTGCTGGAGGCCAACGGCGGCATCTTCAAGCCGCAGGGCCAGGCCATCAACGCGGGCGCCGCCGACGACGTCAAGGTCCTGGTGGTCGGCAACCCGGCCAACACCAACGCCCTGATCGCGCAGCAGCACGCCCCGGACGTCCCGGCCGAGCGCTTCACCGCGATGACGCGCCTCGACCACAACCGCGCCCTCGCCCAGCTGGCGAAGAAGGCCGGCGTCTCCGTCGCCGACATCAAGAAGATGACGATCTGGGGCAACCACTCCGCGACCCAGTACCCGGACATCTTCCACGCCGAGATCGCCGGCAAGAACGCCGCCGAGACGGTGAACGACCAGAACTGGCTGGAGAACGACTTCATCCCGACCGTCGCCAAGCGCGGCGCCGCGATCATCGAGGCGCGCGGCGCGTCCTCCGCCGCGTCGGCGGCGTCCGCCGCGCTCGACCACGTCTACACGTGGGTGAACGGCACCGCCGACGGCGACTGGACGTCCATGGCGGTCGTGTCGGACGGCTCCTACGGCGTCCCCGAGGGCCTGATCTCGTCCTTCCCGGTCACCACGAAGGACGGGAAGTGGGAGATCGTCCAGGGCCTGGACATCGACGACTTCTCCCGCGCCAAGATCGACGCCTCGGTGAACGAGCTCGCCGAGGAGCGCGAGGCCGTCCGCAAGCTCGGCCTCATCTGATCCCCGCTCGTGGACGAGCCCCGGCCGCGAGTCCCGGGGCTCGTCCTCCGGCCGGGACGCGTCCCGGCAGGGAGGACCGAGTAAGGCTTCGCTCCACCCCGCGCGGGTCAGGTGGGGGAGGTCGTCGCCACGTAGTAGAGGTTGATCGGGTCCCCCTCGATCGTGTGGACCTGGACGTCGGTGAAGCCGGCCTCGCCGAGCATCCGCCGCGCGGTCTGCTCTCCCCAGAGCGTGCCGAGACCGGCGCCGCCGGTGCTCAGCGACGTCGTCATGCAGTAGAAGACCGAGAAGCCGTAGAGCCCGGGTCCGAAGGGATGGTCGAGGTTCTCCTCCAGCTTGCTGGACGCGGCGATGTCGCCCATCAGGAAGACGCCGCCGTCGCGGAGCGACGCGGCGATCGCGTTCAGGGTCTCCTGCGGCCGGGCCAGGTCGTGGACCACGTCGAAGGCGGTGACCAGGTCGTACTGCCCGGTGATCTCCGTTGAGTCGCCGACCGTGTAGGCGACGTTGTCCAGGGACAGCCGGCCGGCCTGCGCGCGGGCGGCCGCGATGCCGTCCTCCGACAGGTCGAGGCCGTGGAAGCGGCTCCGCGGGAAGGCCTGCGCCAGGACGATGGGCGCGTGCCCCTGGCCGGTGCCCACGTCCAGGGCGTCGATGCCGTCGCGCAGCCGTTCGGTGAGGCCGGGGACCAGCGGGACGATCGTGTCGACGAGGGCCGCGTCGTACACGCGGGCCGTCTCCTGCGCCTGGAGGGCCTGGAACCGGGGGTAGGCGGAGTAGGGGACGCCGCCTCCGTCGCGGAACGCCCCGACGACCTTCTGCTCGACCTCGCCCATCAGCGCGATGTACGGCATCATCCCGGCGAGGTTGTCGGGCCCGGCGGCGGTGGTGAGCGAGGCGGCGTGCTCGGGGGGCAGCGTGTACGTCGCGCCGTCCGGCTCGTACTCCACGATGCCGCCGACGACCATGCCGCCGAGCCACTCGCGCACGTACCGCTCGTCGAGCTCCGCCGCCTTGGCGATGTCGGCGCTCGTGGACGGCGGCAGCGTGCTCATGGTGTCGAACAGGCCCGTCTGGTGGCCGACGCTCACAAGGAGGCCGAGCGCTCCTTTGTTGAGCACGTCGGCCATGAAGCCGGCGAACTCCTCCTGCCGGGTTGCGTCCGGTGACACGGTTCCTCCCCTGGTCAGACCGTCATCGCCACTTTCTTCCGTCCATATCGCGGCCGGACGGCCAGGGGGAGCCGGGCGGCGAGTTGTTTGCCGACCTTGGGGGAATTCATCACCTTTGCCGCCGGTGCTCGGCCGCGGGGTCGGCGACGACGGGGACGGCGAAGATCACCGCGCCCTGCGGCGGCATGCCGCACGCGGGGGCGGCGGCTGGAAATGATCTGAAGGCGTCGGCGCCGGTCGCTAGTGTGTGTGATCGCTCGAAAAGGCGGCCAGGAGGCGGACGGTGGCGGAACAGGCGTTTCAGGTGGATCTGCGGGGTGTGGTGGATCTGCTGAGCCGCCATCTGTACGCCAGTCCGCGGGTGTACCTGCGGGAGCTGCTGCAGAACGCGGTGGACGCGATCACCGCGCGCGGCGAGGGCGGCCGGGTCGTGATCGAGACCGGCGGCGGGACGCTCCGGGTCCACGACGACGGGATCGGGCTCACCGAGGACGAGGTCCACACCCTGCTGGCGACGATCGGGCGGTCGTCCAAGCGGGACGAGCTGGGGTTCGCGCGGCACGACTTCCTGGGCCAGTTCGGCATCGGGCTGCTGTCGGCCTTCCTCGTCGCGGACGAGATCGAGGTCGTGACGCGGTCCGCGCGCGGCGGCGGCGCCGTCCGGTGGACGGGCCGCAGCGAGGGCAGCTACCGGGTCGAGCCGGGCGAGCGGGATGAGCCGGGCACGACGGTGACGCTGCGGGCGCGGCCGGGGGCGGCGGAGCTGCTGAGCCCGCCGGTCGTCGCCGAGCTCGCCCGCACCTACGGGTCGCTGCTGCCGGTCGACCTCGCCGTGGACGGCGTGCCGGTCACCGGCGAGGGGCCGCCCTGGCAGGCGTCCCACCGCGATCCGGCCCGGCGCAGGCGGGCGCTGGAGCAGTACTGCGAGGAGCTGTACGGGTTCACGCCGTTCGACGTCGTCGACCTGGACGTGCCCGAGGCCGGGCTGACCGGTGTCGCGTTCATCCTGCCCGCGCCCGTCTCGCCGACCGCGCGCGCCGCGCACCGCGTCTACCTGAAGCGGATGCTGCTGGCCGAGAGCGTCGAGGGGCTGCTGCCCGAGTGGGCGTTCTTCGCGCGGTGCGTCGTCGACGCGGGCGAGCTGCGGCCGACCGCGAGCCGCGAGGCCCTCTACGAGGACGAGCTGCTCGAATCGACGCGGCTCGGGCTCGGCGAGGTGCTGCGGCAGTGGCTGGTGAAGCTCGCCGAGACCGACCCGGCGCGGCTCCGCGCGTTCCTGCGGCTGCACCAGCTCGGCGTGAAGGCGATGGCGCTGCACGACGACGACATGCTGCGGATCGTGGACCGCTGGCTGGAGTACGAGACCTCCTCCGGCCCCATGACGCTGCACGAGTTCCGCCGCCGGCACCCGGACGGCCGGTTCACCGCGAGCGTGGACGAGTTCCGGCGGCTGTCGGCCGTGGCGGGCGCGCAGGGCGTCGGGCTCGTCAACGGCGGCTACGTCCACGACACCGAGATCATCGAGCGGCTGCCCGACCTCGACCCCGACATCCGGCTGGCCCGGCTCGACGCGGCGGAGCTGACCACCGCCTTCGGCGTGCTCGACCCGGCGGCGGAGCTGGCGCTGCGGCCGTTCCTGGCGGCGGCGCAGCGCGCCGTGGAGCGGCTCGGCTGCGAGGTGGTCGTCCGCGACTTCGACCCGGCCTCCCTGCCCGCGCTGTTCCTGACCAGCCGCGACGCGCAGTTCCGCGAGGAGCTGACGCGGGCCAGGGAGGAGGCCGGCGAGCTGTGGGCGGACGTGCTCGGCGCCGTCGACCCGGTCGGCGTCGAACGCCCCCGGCTGGTGCTGAACTACCGCAATCCGCTGGCCCGGCGCGTCACGTCGCTCGGCGACGGCGGGCCGGTCGAACTGGCCGTCCAGGCCCTGTACGGGCAGGCGCTGCTGCTCGGCCACCATCCGCTGCGGCCCGCCGACACGGCGGTCCTGAACCGTTCCTTCATCGGCCTGCTGGAGTGGGCCGTCCACTCCCCGGAGGCTCCCGAATGAGCACGGACGACGTCTACGCGCTGATGGCGCGTTCCCAGGAGCTGCCCTACGGCGAGGCCCGCACGGTCCTGGTCGAGGACGCGCTGCGCCGCGCGGAGGCCGCGGGCGACGACGTGCTGGCGTTCCACGTGCGGATCCGGCTGACCGACGCGTACCGGTACGGCGGCGAGCCCGCGAAGGCGTTCGCGACGTTCAGCCGGACGCTCGCCGACCACGACCGCGACCCCGGCCGCTACGACGAGGCCCACGGCCTGCTGTGGCAGATGAAGGCGATCGTCAGCTCCCTCACCCTCTTCCCCGAGATCCCCCTCGACCGCACCTACGCCGTCCTCGACGACATGGAGCGCCGCTACAAGGCCGGCGGCCACAGCCTCCAGGCGGTGTACCACTACCGCAACGTGGTCGCGCGGCACGTCGGCGACGGGACGGCCGACGAGTGGTACCTGAAGTGGCGCGCCGCCGAACGCGACGAGCTGTCGGACTGCCAGGGCTGCGACCCCACCGGCATGGCCCGCCACCTGATCGAGGCGGGCCGCCACGAGGAGGCCCTCGAAGTCGCCGCGCCGGTGCTGGACGCGCAGCTCAACTGCAACGAGCAGCCGCAGTCGATCCAGACGACGCTGCTGCCGGTGTACCTGCGGACGGGCCGCGCCGAGCAGGCCGCCGACGTGCACCGCCGCGCCTACCGGGTGCACCGGACGCGGCTGGCCGACCTCACCGACATCGCCGAGCACCTGCAGTTCTGCGCGGTCACCGGCAACGAGGCGCGCGGCCTGGAGATCCTGCAGCGGCATCTCGGCTGGCTGGACCGCGCCCCGAGCGCCTACGCGGACATGTGCTTCTCCGCCGCGGCGGGCCTCCTCCTCCGCCGGCTGACCGCCGCCGGGCACGGCGCCGCGACGGTCCGGCGCCCCGCCGCCGGCGGCCGCCCGGCCGCCGACGTCCCCGTGGCCGAGCTGGGCGCCGAGCTGGCGGAACGCGCGACGGGGCTCGCCGCCCGGTTCGACGCCCGCAACGGCACCTCCCACCAGGGCGACCAGGTGCGCGCCACGCTGGCCGCCGAGCCGGTCACCGGCTTCCTCCCGCTGGCCGCCCACCACCGCCGGCCGGCGGCGCAGGCCCCCGCGCCGGAACCGGCCCCGCGGGACGACTTCGCCTCGGTCGACGATCTCGACGAGCTCCTCGACACCGGCGACCGGTGCCGCAGGCGCAAGGACGTGCCGGGCATGCGGGCCGCCTGGCGCCGGTTCGACGCCGTCGCCGGTACGGCCGAGCCGACGCCGCTGCAGCGGGCCCGCCGCCTGGACGCCCGGGGCTTCGAGCACGCCGTCGGCGGCGACGGCGCGGAGGCGGCCGCGGCCTGGGAGGAGGCGGCCCGGATGTTCGGCGAGCTGGGCGACCAGACGCGCCGGCACCGCACGCTGGGCCGGCTCGGCGCGGTGCGCCACGACCTCGGCGACGAGGGCGGGCTCGACCTGATGAACGCCGCGGCCGACCACTTCGCCGCGCACCCCGGGGAGCCCACCGACCTGGCCTCCGCGCTGCTCCGCCTCACCGCCGCGCACCTGCGCGCCGACCGCCCCGCCGACGCCCTCGCCGCGCTGGACCGGGTCGCGGCCGACGAGGTGCCCGACCTCGCCGGCGAGCTGTGGTACCTGCGGGGCCAGGCGCTCCTGATGTCCGGGGAGGCCGACGACGGGATCGCGGCGCTGCGCCGCTCCGCCGAGCTGGCCCGCGCGTCGGACGACCCGGAGGAGATCGCCGCGCCCGCCCTGCAGCTCGCCCGCGCGCTGGCGCGCCGGCGGGACGCCCCGGACGAGGAGACCCTCGCGCTGCTCGACGAGGCGCTCGCCGCGATGCCCGGCCCGTCGCCGATGCGCGCCGCCGCCCTCGCCGAGCGCGGCGCTTCGCTGATCTCCCTGGACCGCCCGGCCGACGGCGTGCCCGACCTCGTCGAGGCCATCGCCGAGTGGACGGCCGAGGGCATGCACGAGAACGCCGTCCACCTGCGGGTGGACCTCGCCGGCGGCTACCTGTCGACCGACCGGCCGCTGGAGGCCGCCGAGACCGCCGAGGAGGTCCTGCAGGCGCTCCCCGAGTCCGGCGGCGACGCCGACCCGGCCGTCCACCACGCGAGGCGCCGCGCGACGCTGATCCTGGCGCACGCGCAGAAGCAGCTCCGCGAGGAGGGCGCCGCGGAGACGTTCACGTCGCTCGCGGATGACGCGGCCCGCGACGGGGAGCACGACGCCGAGGCCCACTTCCGCTACGAGGCCGCCGACGTCCTGACCGATCTCGACATGGACGCGGCGGCCGCCGAGCGGTACGCCGAGGCCGCCGAGGCGTACGAGAAGGCGGGCGACCCGTACGGGGTGGTCCGCGCCCGCCGCCGCGCCGCGGTGTGCCTGATGTGGAGCGGCGACCTCGACGCGGCCGGGCCCGCCATGGAGACGGCCCGCGCCGCGCTGGCGGGCCTGCCCCCGGACAACGAGCCCGCCCGCATCTGGGAGACCGCCCTGGTCTCCTACGAGCAGGCCCGCATCCTCGCCCGGACGGGCGGCCTCGCCGAGGCCGCCGCGCAGGCGTCCGCCGCCATCGACGGCTTCACCGCCCTGGACGCCTCCGACGCCGCCGAGGAGGCCACCCGCCTCCTGGAGGACATCAAATCGGCTCTCGGCTGACGCCGGCCCCCGAAGACGATCAGCTGACCCGGTGGGCGCCCCGCGCGGGCACGGCCTCCAGGAACTGCGGGGCCGTCCAGCCGCGCTTCGCGTAGGCGTCCGTGATCGCCTCCCGCACCTTCCCGGCGCGGGAGGCGGGGGCCAGCACGATGACGGAGCCGCCGAAGCCGCCGCCGACCATGCGCCCGCCCCGGGCGCCGGCCCGGATCGCCGCGTCGACGGTGGCGTCGGCCTCGGGCCACGACACCTCGAACTGGTCGCGCAGGGACAGGTGCGAGGAGTTCAGCATGCCGCCGAACTCGGGCAGCGCCCCCGCGCGGAGTAGCCCGACGCTCGCCTCGACGCGGTGGTTCTCGGTGACGACGTGCTGGACGCGGCGCCGCAGCACCGGGTCGCGCAGCCTGCCGAGCGCGCCGGCCAGGTCCTTGACGTCGCGCAGCGCGTCCACCCCCAGCAGGGACGCGGCCTCCTCGCATTCGGCGCGGCGCCGGCCGTACTCGCCGCCGGTCAGGGCGTGCGAGGCGCGCGTGTCCACGACCAGGAGGGTCAGGCCCGCGGCGGCCGGGTCGAACGGGACCTGCGACGTCAGCCCGCTGCGGCAGTCGAGCAGCAGCGCGTGCCCGGCCGTGCACAGCAGGGACGCCGCCTGGTCCATCAGCCCGCACGGCATGCCGACCTGCTCGTTCTCCGCGCGCTGCGCCAGCCGGGCCAGGGCCGGGCGGTCGATCGCCACGCCGTGCAGGTCGCACAGCGCCAGCGCCGTCGCGCACTCCAGCGCGGCCGACGACGACAGCCCCGCGCCCTGCGGGAGGTCGGAGTCGATCAGCAGCGACGCGCCGCCCGTCCCGTGCTCGCGGAGCACCCGCGCCACCCCGACCGGGTACGCCGCCCAGGCGTGCTCGGCGGGCCACCCCTCGGAGACGACCGGCGGCCCGTCCACGGGCGCGGTCACGGCCGCCGCGGCCTGCCGCGACCGCACCTCGATCACGCCGTCGTCGCGGCGCGCGGCGGCCACCGAGACGCCGCGCGACAGCGCGAACGGCAGCACGAACCCGTCGTTGTAGTCGGTGTGCTCGCCGATCAGGTTGACCCTGCCGGGCGCCCGCCAGACGCCGTCCGGCGCGCGCCCGTACGCCTCCGCGAACTCCCCGGTCATCGGGACCGCAGGAAGGTCCACGCGTCGTCGATCATGGTGCGCAGGTCCCGCTCGGGCTTCCAGCCGAGCTCGGCCTGGATCTTCTCCGACGAGGCGACCAGCACGGCCGGGTCGCCGGCGCGGCGCGGGGCGACCTCGGCGGGGATCTCGCGGCCGGTGACCTCGCGGCACGCCTCGACGACCTCCCGGACGGAGTAGCCCGTGCCGCTGCCGAGGTTGAAGACCCGGTGGGCGCCGGGCTCGCAGGCGTCCAGCGCCAGCAGGTGGGCGCGGCCGAGGTCGGTCACGTGGATGTAGTCGCGGATGCAGGTGCCGTCCGGCGTCGGGTAGTCGTCGCCGAACATCTTCACCGCCGCGCCGTCGCCCTGCGCGATCTTCAGCACGTTCGGGATCAGGTGCGTCTCGACGGTGTGCCGCTCGCCGTGCCGCCCGTAGGCGCCCGCCACGTTGAAGTACCGCAGCGACACCCCGCCGATGCCGTGCAGCCGCGCGTACTCGGCGAGGGCCGTGTCGATCGCCAGCTTGGACGCGCCGTAGGGGTTGGTCGGGCGGGTCGGGTCGGTCTCCAGGATCGGCGTCGACTCCGGCTCCCCGTACGTGGCGGCCGTCGAGGAGAACACGATCCGCGGGACGCCGGCGGCGCGCATCGCCTCCAGCAGCGCGAGCGACTCGCCGAGGTTCTTGTCCCAGTACAGGCCGGGCTTCTCCACCGACTCGCCGACGAGGGACTTGGCCGCGAAGTGCAGCACGGCGTCGAACCCGGCGCCGGCGAGCACGTCCGCCGCCGTGTCGCGCAGCGTGCCGCGCACCAGCCGGGCGCCCTCGGGCACCGCGTCCTCGTGCCCGGTGGACAGGTCGTCCAGCACGACGACCTCGTGCCCCGCCTCCAGGAGCAGAGCGGAGACGACACTGCCGACGTAGCCGGCGCCTCCGGTGACGAGCAGCTTCACTGACGGACCTCCAGGAGAAAGACTCTGGGACGGCGGGGTTCGTCTCAGGCTATCCGGAACGCCGATCGGGGAAGGCTGAATGCATGGACCGGACGCCGCCGCGGCCGCCGGCCGGCGCGGTGCGCCCGCTGGTGTGGCTGCTGTCGCGCTCGGCCGACCTGGTCGTGCGCCTCTCCGGCGGTGACCCGGACGCGCTGCGCGAGGAGATCACCGCGGAGCGGATGCGCGCGCTCGTCGCCGAGAACACCCAGCTCACCGCCGAGGAGCGGGCGCTGATCGAGGAGGTGTTCGCGGCGGGGGAGCGGCCGCTGCGCGAGGTCCTCGTGCCGCGCACCGAGGTGGTGTTCCTGGACGCGGCGCTCGCGCTGGCCGCCGCCGCCCGGCTCGCCGCGCGCAGCCCGCACTCCCGGTTCCCCGTCTGCCGCCACTCCCACGACGAGGTGGTCGGGTTCGTCCACATCCGCGACCTGCTGGCGCCCGACCCGCCGGAGCGGGACGTCCCGGTGGGCGATCTGGTGCGCCCGGTGAAGTTCCTCCCGTCCTCGAAGCGGGTGCTGCCCGCGCTGTCGGAGATGCGCCGCGAGGGCTGCCACCTGGCGATCGTCATGGACGAGTACGGCGGCGTCGCCGGGATCGTCACGATGGAGGACCTCCTGGAGGAGCTCATCGGGGACATCCGCGACGAATATGATGTGCAGGACGCGCAGGCACGGCGCCTGCACGGCGGGGTTGTCGAGGTCGACGGCCTGCTCAACCTGGACGACTTCGCCGCCGAGACCGGCATCCGGCTGCCGGACGGGCCCTACGAGACCGTCGCCGGGCACATCATGGCGGTGCTGCGCCGGGTGCCCGCCGAGGGCGACTCGGTGGAGGCCGGCGGCCGCCGCCTCGCGGTGGCCCGGATGGACGGCCGGCGGGTGGCCCGCGTGCGCGTCATGCCGCGGGCGGCTCAGCAGGCCCTTCCGGTGCCGCCCGGCACGCCGTCCGCGACCCCGCGGGCGGTGCCCGGCGACGCCGCCACCGCCCCGCCGAGCGGGCAGACCACCGGGGGCGGAGTCTCGAGTGACACCTGAGAGAATCGTGCACATGCCCGAAGCGCCCAGCCAGCCAGCGTCCGGAACCGCCGCGGGGAAGCCGCGCGTGCTGTCCGGAATCCAGCCCACCGCCGACTCCTTCCACCTCGGCAACTATCTGGGCGCGCTCCGGCAGTGGGTCGCGATGCAGGACACGCACGAGGCGTTCTACTGCGTGGTCGACCTGCACGCGATCACCGTCGAGCACGACCCGGCGCTGCTGCGCCGCCGCACGAAGGTCGCCGCCGCGCAGCTGTTCGCGATGGGCCTCGACCCCGACCGCGCCACCGTGTTCGTGCAGAGCCACGTCCCCGAGCACGCGGAGCTGGCGTGGGTGCTCGGCTGCCTCACCGGGTTCGGCGAGGCGGGCCGCATGACCCAGTTCAAGGACAAGTCGTCCAAGCAGGGCACGGCCGGGACGAGCGTCGGCCTGTTCACCTACCCGATCCTGCAGGCCGCCGACATCCTGCTCTACACCCCCGACCCGGCGGGCGGCCGCCCGCTGCGCGTGCCCGTCGGCGAGGACCAGCGGCAGCACCTGGAGCTCACCCGCACGCTCGCGCAGCGGTTCAACCACCGGTTCGGCGAGACGTTCGTGCAGCCGGACGCGCACATCCCCGAGGGCGCCGCGAAGATCACCGACCTGCAGGAGCCGGCCGCGAAGATGAGCAAGTCGGCGTCGTCGCCGCAGGGCATCATCGACGTGCTGGAGGAGCCCGGCCCGATGCGCAAGAAGATCATGCGCGCGGTCACCGACACCGGCTCCGAGGTCGTCTACGACGAGGAGAAGAAGCCCGGCGTCACCAACCTGCTGCGGATCTACTCCGCGCTGGAGGGCACCCCCGTCCCCGACCTGGAGCGCCGCTACGAGGGCTCCGGCTACGGGCAGTTCAAGAAGGACCTCGCGCAGGTCGTCCTCGACACGTTCACGCCGATCCGGGAGCGCACCCTCAAGCTGCTGGACGACGAGGACCACCTCGACCGGCTCCTCGCCCAGGGCGCCGAGCGCGCCTCCGAGGTCGCCGTGCGGACGATGGAGACCGTGCGCGAACGGGTGGGATTCGTGGGACGTGGTCGCTGACCGCGCACCGCTCGACGACGCCGCGGGGGGCCAGGGGGAGGCCCCCTCCGCGGCCCAGACCACGATGACCGGGGGCATCCCGGCGGTGCCCGCGGCCGGCCGCCGCGCCATCGGCGTCGCCATCCCGATCCCCGACCCGCACGGCTCGTTCCTGCAGGCGCGGCGCGCCTCGTTCGGCGACCCCCTCGCGCACGCGATCCCGACGCACATCACCCTGCTCCCGCCCACCGAGGTGGACGTGGACGATATGGACGCCATCCAGGAGCACCTGCTCGGGATCGCGCGCGAGGAGCGGCCCTTCACCATCAGATTGCGCGGCAGCGGAACGTTCCGGCCGGTGTCCCCGGTCGTGTTCGTGGCGCTCGCCGAGGGAATCGGCGGCTGCGAGCGCGTCCAGGAGAAGGTTCTGGCGGGCCCCCTCGCCCGGCCCCTCCCCTTCCCGTACCACCCGCACGTCACCATCGCCCACCACCTGCCCGACGACGTCATGGACCGCGCTTTCAAGGAACTCGCGAGCTACAGCGCCGACTTCCAGGCGTGGGGCTTCTCCCTCTACGAGCACGGCCTCGACGGCATATGGCGCCGCCGCTGCGACTACGTCTTCGGCGACGGCGCCGTCCCCGCCCCCGGCTGACGCCGATTCGCGGGCGCTCCCGGCCCCGGCGTATCCGCTGCGTTGAACCGGTGGTCACCGAATGCCGCATCGGGCGGTGCGGCGTGGGTACGTTGCGTACATGCGGCAGGTCGTCAACAGGGCGCAGGGGCGGATCGAGTCTCTGTTCGGCAAGGGGAAGGGCCTGCTGCGGGGCGCCCGCGAGCGCTGGCCCTGGTTCGACCACCAGGTCCGCGCGTTCGAGCGGTACCAGGAGCGGCGCGGCGACCGGCTCGCCGCCGCGCTCACCTGCTACGCGTTCCTGTCGTTCTTCCCGCTGCTGGCGCTCGCGTACGCGCTGCTCGGCTACCTCGTCGGGGTCAGCGCGCAGGCCCGCGACTACTTCGTCCGGGCGGTCAACTCGCAGCTTCCCGGGCTCGCGGACCAGCTGCAGGTCGAGCAGATCGCCCAGTCCAAGACGGCGGTCGGGATCGTCGGCCTGGTCGCGCTGCTGTTCACCGGCCTCGGCTGGGTGCAGGTGCTGCGCGAGTCGCTGCGCGACATCTGGGGCAACGAACCGGGCGGCGGCGGCAACTTCTTCCTGATGCGGCTCTGGGACGCCGCCGTGCTGGCGTTCCTCGGCGTGGTCCTCATCTGCGGCATGGCGGTCACGACGGTGACGAACTCCGCCACGCACACCGTCCTCGGCTGGCTCGGCTGGGACGACGTCACCGGCGCCGGGACGGGGCTGCGGCTGCTGTCCCTCGCCATCGCGATCATGTTCGACACCGTGGTGTTCCTGGTGCTGTTCAGCCGCCTGTCGGGCACCCGGGCGCCGTGGCGGCGGATCATCCGCGGCGCGCTGTTCGGCGCCGTCGGGTTCGAGGCCCTCAAGCAGGTCGCGGCGATCCTGGTGGCGCGCACCACGCAGAACCCCGTCTACGGCACGTTCGCCGTCCTGGTCGGGCTGATGGTGTGGATCAACATCGCGTCCCGGTTCGGGCTGTTCGCCGCCGCGTGGACGGCGACGCGCCGCGTCGTCCTCACCGCCGACGCGGAGAACCCGGAGAACTGCGCGGACGAGGCCGAGGTCGAGG
>NZ_JBIQHY010000085.1:0-1234 GCF_044508335.1 Actinomadura sp. | reverse complement strand
CGAGGCGGGCGCCGAGGAGCCGTCGTCGGCGCATCCGGCGCGCTGACCCGGCCCCGGCGCCCCGCTGGGCCTACCGGCCCGAGACGTCGCGGAAGCGGGCCGCCTCCAGGCGGCGCCGGCGGCGCAGCACGACGAACAGCACCGCGATCGCGAGCAGGGCGCCGGCCGCGCCCCCGCCCACGAGCAGCCACATGCGGGACGGGTCGTCCGAGGCCGGCGGGGCGTCCGGCAGCACGCCCGCCGCGCCGTCCTTCTTCGCCTGCTTCGCGTCGCCGGGCGGGACGAGCGCGCCCACCGGCCGCACCTTGCCGCGTGCCGCGAACCCCCAGTCCAGCAGCTTCGCCGCGTACGGGGACGGCGGCCGGTCCGCGCGCATCAGCGAGATCACGATGGTGTGCCCGCCGCGCCGCGCCTCGGCGACGAACGTCTGCTTCGCGGCGATCGTGTAGCCGTTCTTGCCGCCGAGCATGCCCGGGTAGGCTTCGCGCTCGCCCGGCAGCATGTGGTTGTGCGTGTGGATCGGGTACCCGCCGACCTTCTTGCCCTTCTTGCGCTCCTTCTTGGTGGGCGGCGCGGGGAACTTGATGTCGATGGCCTGCATGTACCTGCGGTAGTCGGGGTTCTTCATCCCCTCGCGCAGGATCAGCGCCAGGTCGTAGGCCGAGGTGTGCTGGGTCCGGACGGTCAGCCCGAGGTCGCGGTCGAGCCCGTTCGGCGACCCGGCCAGGGTGTCGTGGGCGTTGATCCGCTTCGCCTCGGCGTTCATGTCGGCGAGGGTCTTCCGCACGCCGCCGTCCGCCTCCGCGAGCGTGAACGCCGCGTCGTTCGCCGACATCATCAGCATCGCGTGGAACAGGTCGGAGACCTTGTACCGCATCTTGGGCGTCAGCCCGACCTTGGTGCCCTCGACGTCGCACGCCTTCTGGGAGGGGCGGACGAGCCGGTTCGGGTCCAGCTTGGGGATCAGCGTCAGCGCGGTCAGCGTCTTGATCGTGCTGGCCGGCAGGTAGCGGCCGTGCGGGTCCTTGGCGGCGAGGACCTCGCCGGTGTCGGCGTCCGCGATCAGCCACGACGCGGCCTTGATCTTCGGGACGGCCGGGACGCCCGGCGCCTTGTCGACGACGATGCCGCGGCTCGCGAGCAGCGGCCCGCCGACCGTCTCCGCCGTGGGCGCGGCGGACGGCGCCGCGGCCGCCCGGCCCGCCGCCGCGGCGGGCGCCGCGACCAGCGCGGG
>NZ_JBIQHY010000206.1:0-5018 GCF_044508335.1 Actinomadura sp. | reverse complement strand
AATGTCCTCGGCGACGAGCGGGTCGATTACGTCAGCGTCCTCGCCGAGCCTCATCCGCAGGTCGGCGACGAGGCGGACGATCTGGCCTACGGTGTAGGTCGGCGCGAACCTTCGCCGCACCGCGACCTCGAACGCCCCGAACAGCAGAGCGTTGTACCCGGCTGCCGTCTCGTCGTCCTTCTGCATCTCGTCTTGCAGAGGAACCCAAGCTTGCGGCCCCTCCAGCAGGAACGCCCGCAACGCGAGGATGTTCTCCTCGCGGATCTCGACGAGCGAGTAGTCCATTACTCGAGCAAGTCCTCGGCGATCGAGCGAGCCTCGGAAATAAATGCTTCGAGTACGTCATCGGCAAGTTGCGCCTCGCCCGCTAGTGCGGCCAGTAGGACGAGTTGATGCCCGAACTTCGTATCCGCATCGGCCTCCTTGACCGGCCCCCTTTCGAGTAGATGAAGTATCAAGCTCTCCGCGAGTTCCGGGTCGATGACGTCCGGCATCTCGGGACTTTTTGCGCGGACTTGTGCGACAAAATCGATTACTTCTGACTCGTCCGCGAACTTCCCATCTCTAATGAAGCGCCGCTCGACCGCCACGATGAACGCGCCGGCGACTAGAGCCGCATACTCTCGGTTGGCTTCGCCGGGTTCCAGTTCCCTCACAAGTCGAAGATGTTCGTCGTGCTGGCCAGTCAACTGAGCGCGCAAGACGTTCACTTGCTTATCGGTAATTGTCATGCACCCTCCTCATTAGTTGTCGTACGATCTTGGCGCCACGGCGCGTTCCTTCGAGTATGATGATGGTTGCGCCTGCTGCCGTGAGCACGATGTTACCTGCTTGCAACGGATGATCAGGCGATTTGAACTGGTCCATATTATTATGGACGCCTGTATGGTGACCTGTTGGCTGGACTCGATCGAAGCTGGTCCGGATCGGATCAGCGAACGTGTCCACGGAGTCCTTTACATTGTCGGGCTGGTCGAAGATCCCGCGGCGGAGTTCTCTTCGGCGAGATAGGCGCTCGGAGTCCTCCTGACGGGGGTCGCGGTCAGCTGGGTCGCTTTCAGGGCTTCCGAATTCACCACGCCCTCGCGTGCCGACCTCTGGTTCGACGGGGTCGCGATTCGGAAGAACTGGCCTGCCGTCGCTGTCGACGCTCATCCGCAGCTGTCCGCCGAAGCGGCTCGGCTCCGTTTCTACCGGGTTTTCTTCGTGTGGAGCCAGGTCCCTGCGGGGCCCCTCGCCCTCGCCGGATCGTCCCGAGTCGCGGCTGGGTGGGGTGCTTTCATCTCCGGGTTCGGTGACCTCCGGGTTCATCTCGTTGGTTTCGTTCGGGCTCCGTTCAGCGCCGTCGTCCTCGGCTTTCCTACCATGATCGCTGGCGCCTTCGCCGGAGGCGTCGTGTGTCCGGGGTGCTTCGCCGGCCCCTTGTGACGGCGCGGGCGCACTGTCGGTGGTCCGCCGGTCGCTGGTGTGGGCGTCCTGGTTCTCGCTGCCTTGTCCGCTGGCCGCATCCTGACGGCGGACGGCCGTGGCATCGCCGCCGGCTTCGGTGGGCTGGCCACTCTTGGGTCCCGGCCTTGTCCCGTCCTGCTCGGCGCGAGGCCGCTCTTCAGCTGTTAAGGGTTGTTCCGAGCCTTGATCCGGGGCGGTGGTCTGCTCGCCAGCCGGACCGTCCTGCGGCTGGTTGGCAGGTTGCTTGACGGGTGCCTCCGCCGATTCGGGCCGGGGCGTACGGTCGTCCGCCGCGGGCCCGTCCGGCAGCTGCGGGCCCGGTTCGGCGTCGTGTCGCCGGGGCGCTGGGGCACCAGGGGCGGTTTCCGTCCCGGTCTCCTGGGGGCCGCCGGTCTGCTCGGTCGGCCTGGGCGGGTGCTCGCCGATCCTGCCGGGCTCGTCCGCTCTCCTGGGGTCTTGCTCCACCCCGGGCGATGTCGGGCCGTCGGCGGGCTCGGACACGTCCTGCCGGGACAGCGGCCCATGCTCCCGGTCCGGTGGGCTTCCAGCCTCCGGTGCACCGCCGCCCGCCGCTTCCTCGGAGGGGTGGGATGTGGGGCGGTCGCGGTCGCCGGACGACGCGCCGCCGGAGCCGCCGCCCGCCGCCGTATCGGTGCCTGCGGACTCGTGCCCGCCTTCGTCCTCCCGCTCGCCGACGCCGATCGACGGGCCGTACTTGTCCCTTAGTGGCTCCCGAGCGTCCTGCTCGATGGTGGCGGAGTCGGTCCCGCCCATGCCCGCATTCTGGCCGCCGGTGTATTGAACGTCCTGTGCCTTTCGCTGCTCTTGCGCCTCACGGGCGCGGGCGCGGCTCTCCAGGCGGGACGGCTGGCCGGGTGATCCGGGATTGTCGGCGGGCAGCGTGTACTGGCGTGCGGATGACGCGGGTCTGTCCGCAGGCTCGGTGTGGGTATCGGTCTCCCGTCCTGCGGCCTGTCCCGGTGGACGGTCGCGTACGGACGTGCCGCCGCCGGTCTGGGCGCCGTTGTCCCGTGAACGCGGCTGCTCGTCCCGTCTGCCGCCCTGTCCGCTCTCGATCCTGGTGGGCGTCCCCGGCTTCTCGGCCCGGCCGGCGGCCTGCGATGAGCCGGGAGGGTCTTCGCGTCGTCCGGCTGCGCCTCCACCACTGCCGGTGTCCTGGACACCCTCGGCCCTGCTCTGCTGCGCCTCGCGGGCGCGGGCGCGGCTCTCCAGGCGGGACGGCTGGCCGGGTGATCCGGGGTTGTCGGCCGGCATTCTGTACTGCCGCGCCGGCGACGCGGATCGATCGGCGGGCTCGGCGCGGCCGTCGGTCTGCGGTTCGGCAGGCTGGCCCTGGGGACGGTCGCGCCCGCCGGATGCTGTGCCGCCGCTCCTGGCTCCGCCGTCTCGCGATCGCGATTCCTGGTCCTGCTGACCGGCCTGCCCGGTCTCTGCTTTCCCAGACTCAGCCTTCCCTGTCGAGCCGCCCTCGGAGAAGCCTGTTCTAGCGTCCCGCCGCCCTTCGGGCCGGCCGCTACCGGTGGTGCCCTCGGCGGGCTGTGACCCGTTGCCCTGCTGCCCCGCCCGGCCGCGACTGTCCAGGCGGGACGGTTGGCCTGGGGAGCCGGGGTTGTCGGGAGGTACTCCGGGGGAGTGATCGCGGTTTGCGGGGGCGTCCGTGTGCTCGGTGCGGGTGTCGGTCCCGCTACCTTTATCCACGCCCACGCCGGCAGCCCTTCTCCTGGTGGACGCGAACCGGCCGGTCGCACGGCTCGCGCGGCGTATCCGGTGACGCGCGGGGCTGACGTCACGACACACCGGCCACTATGAAAGCGCGCAACCCAGAACTTTGCACGTGTGAGTGTGCGAGTAACGCCACGTGAACGGAGCATCGTCCGTCCAGACGCCGAACGGCCCGCTACTTCTTCTGTTGAAAGCGATGAAGACGAACGGTACGGCTGTAGGCGAAGGACGATTCGAGTGAAACGACGACAGCCCATTTACCCCTAGATGAGGGATTCGCCCCTTGGCGGCGCGAATGGCGGTGGGGCGGTAACGATCCGAGAGGACCGAAGCCCACGAGGCCGGCCCTGTGCCCGAAGCGGGCCGGGAAAGCTGCCAGTAACGATGCGACCGGGAGCCGTGCCCGCGAGGTCGGTACTGGCCGTCACGGACGGATCGGCCACAACGACGGGATCTTGTTGCGCGACGACGATCGGCGTCCTTGATCAACCGACCTCGACGCGGCACTCATGGAGGGCGGCGTCCCGCAGCCGGACAGAAGGGCGGTCATGCGCTCGATGGTGATCGCGATCGCCACGAGCGCCTCCGCGATGCTGGCATCGCAGAGCTTGTACAACCGGTGCGTACGCCCGTGGTGGCATCGAGTGATCTACGGCCGGCCTATCGTTGCGCGGCCGCCTCGCTCCGCCGTGCGGCAAGCCATTGCTCGGTGTAGGCGGTGACCTCCTCGATGAACTGCTCCAGTCCTGCTCGATCGAAGTCCGCTTCGCCGATGAGATACAGCAGGATGTAGACCCCGGCATTCAGGGTGGCCGTCAGGTCGTCCGGCACGCCGACCTTGAGCGGAGGAGCGTCGACGGCACGGCGGAGCGTGTCCTCGGCGATGAGTGGGTTGATCAGATCAGTGTCCTCACCGAGCTGTCAGTCTGGGCGCCGCTGCCAGGAGCCTCGGTCTGCTGCGAACCGTTCTGCTCCTGACCCTGTCGGGCGCGTGCGAGGCTCTCCAGCCGGGACGGTCGTCCGGACGAGCCAGGGTTGTCCGGCGGCGGTGCGGACGAGCGGTCAGAGGTCGTGGGGGCGTCCGTGTTCTCGGTGCGGGTGTCGGTTCCGCCCTTGCTCTCCACGCCCACGCCGACGGACCTTTCCACGGGGGAGCACGAACCTGCCCGTCGCATGGTTCGCATGGTGTGTCCCATGACGCGCGGGGCTGACGCCCAGGCCACACCGGAACCTATGTAATCGCGCCGGTCCGGACTTTGCACGCGCCGATATTCTCTTCAGCTATCAGCACACACGTATTACTGGCATCTGCGAGTGAAAGACCATCGTTTCGCTCATGAGATCAGATATGTCTGAACTATACGGCATTGGATGGACCCGCTTTCAAGCGATATGGCGATGTTCTTTTTATGTCGAGATGGGCGATTCTCTGCCTTGTGGCACGTCGCAGAAGGCGTCCCGGCGGTACTCCGGTCCACCGTCCCGGCCTCCTCTGACCTTCGGCCTTGACAGAGCAAGCGGTACGAGCCGCGCGCCTGACCGAGACTCCCGCCCATGTTGTGCACAGGTGGACATGCCAACCGCCGACCCTTCACACGTCTCGGCGGGCGACAGTGTCACGGACACGGCACCCGCCACTCGGCAATGGGCGCCACGCCGATTCCGGCGCGCAGCTCGGCGTAGGTCTCGCCCCTTGCGCGGGTGGACCGGGGCATCGGAGCCTGCATGTCCGGAGGCAGGCGGCTGGTTCTGCCGGCGAGAGCATGGTGGTGCCCAGGTCATCCCTGAAGGAGTGGGGCCGGTCAAGTGGTGGCCTGGGGTGGTTG
>NZ_JBIQHY010000084.1:19914-31996 GCF_044508335.1 Actinomadura sp. | reverse complement strand
GTGAGCCACCACAGGAGCCGGTCGCGCTTCGTCAGCGTCTTCAGGGTCGGACGGCCGGCGGGTGTCAGGCCCGGCGTCTGCGTAGGGAGCGTGTCCAGGTCGGGCTGGCGCATCACGATGGACAGGACCGTCCCGTCCAGCCCCACTGCGCTGCCGGCGGCCGGATTGTCGGAGAAGGCCGTGTTGACCGCCTCGCAGACGGTGTCCTCATCGTTTTCGTTGAGCGCGCGCCACCACTGAGCGGCGGCTTCGTGGAGCCGCCTGTGGACGTCAGCCAGGCGTGCCTGCTCGGCGGCCAGGTAGGCGGGAGCGTCTTGTTCGGCGGCCTGGCGGGCGGCAGCTCGGTCGGCGCGGGCGAAGCGGCCGATGCCGGCCAGGTGGAACGCCTGCGCTTCCGCGAGGGCCCAGGGGAGCGCGAGTTGCGGTGGCTGCGGCACGAAGGGTGGTTGCGCCTGCGGGAAGGTTTGCAGGTGGACGCTGGTCGTCTGGCGGCGGAGTTCTTCGAGGTGCGCTATCGCCGCGTCCCGCTGGGCCTCCTGTTCGGCGCGTTCGGCCTGGCGGCGGGCGCGTTCGAGTTGGGCCGGGGTGGGGCCGACGTTGCGGGGACGCGCAGGACGTTTCGCGGTTGACCTGCGGCGGGAGCCGCCGACGGAGGTCGATGCGAAGAACGGGCCCATGCCGCTGGAGACTGTCGTCCTGCGGCCGCCGCCCATGTGGATGCGGGCGGCGCGGGGCCCGACGGACGTCCGCACGCCCCGGCTCGACACGCGCACGCTCACCCCTGGCACGCCCACACGGAAACCGAAACCCACTGCCTCACCTCCGTCGTCCCTGGTGGGACGCCTGACGGCCCGGCCCGGTGTACTCGGCGGCGGACGCGTGCAACCTGTCGGGGCATCCGGCGCATCAGGCGGGCGTCGGCGGCCGACAACGTCGACGGGTACGCGCGGACGGTGCTGGTTAGAGCTCCTGGCCGAGCAGCGGGGCCGCGTCCGGGTCGCGGAGCGGATGCCGGACGCGGCCGTCGAGCCCGCCGACCACGCGGGCGGCGATCGAGTACCCGAACGCCGTCTTCGACGAGGGGTCCGGGCCGGAAGAGCTGGTCCGGCAGTCGGCCGCGCCTCAGGCCGAGGCGAACTCCTGAGCCTTCGCGAACTGGACTTGAACCGGCATCTCGCTCACGGTCGGCCAGTTCGGGGTGGCGCCGCCTGCAGCATGCGCGGCTGTGCGGATGGGGTCCAGGGCCCGTCCCATAGCGGTTGTGGGGTCCGCCGTGTTGAGGATCAGCAGTTCGACCGTGATGGTGCTCGTCTCGGCGTTGGTGCTGACCGCCGAGTCGGTGAAGTCGCTGTTGCAGTCCTCGAGCCTGAGAAGCTCCTCCACCACCCGCTCGCCGTGGGCGTGGACATCTTCCACTCTGGTCCCCGGTGCCAGGAGCAGTTGGAACTCAAGGCAGAGCTGGGAGGCTTCCGTCTCGCTCATGGTCCTTCCTCCTCCTCGATGTCCACTGGTGAGCAGACCCTCTGGCACGAGCTCACAGCCCCGATGTCGCCCCAGCCCATAGCGCCCCCGTGATCAAGCTGTGACGCTCAGCAACGATACGTTGTCGATCCCATCGGCGCCCTCGGCTTCGTCCGATCCGTCAAGATCATCGATGCTTCCCAACGTGCGATGCGGCGCTGGCGGCGGGGCCGACAAGGTGAACGCGGCGATTGCCGGACATGCCGCCTTGGTGCCTACCTGGCTCAATGGACGGCGACACCGGTTCGTTAGGTGTCTGTTTTGTGCCTGGGGCGTAGTTCGGCGATGCTGTGGGAGTGTCAACGGAGACTATGCACGGCGCCGCGGAGCTGCGCGCCTTCCTGCACGGCCTGCCGGGCGTCGACCGGGTGGGCGCCGAGGAGCGGGCGGCGCGGCTGGCCACGAGGTCGATCAAGACGACGGCGAAGGCCGAGGCGATCGACCTCGCGATCTCGATGGTGGACCTGACCACGCTTGAGGGCGCGGACACGCCCGGGAAGGTGCGGGCGCTGTGCGCCAAGGCCGCCCAGCCCGATCCGACGGACGCGTCGGTGCCGAAGGTCGCGGCGGTCTGCGTCTACTCGGACATGGTGGACGTCGCCGTCCGGGCCCTGAAGGGGACGGGCATCGGCGTCGCGAGCGTCGCGACGGCGTTCCCGGCCGGGCGGGCGCCGCTGGAGGCCAAGCTCGCCGACACCAAGGCGGCGGTGGCGGCCGGTGCGGCCGAGATCGACATGGTGATCGACCGGGGCGCGTTCCTGGCGGGCGACTACGGCAAGGTGTTCGACGAGATCGTCGCGGTCAAGGACGCCTGCGGGGACGCCCATCTGAAGGTGATCCTGGAGACCGGCGAGCTGGCGACGTACGACAACGTCCGGCGGGCTTCCTGGCTGGCGATGCGGGCCGGGGCCGACTTCATCAAGACGTCCACCGGGAAGGTGTCGCCAGCGGCGACGCTGCCGGTCACGCTGGTGATGCTGGAGGCCGTCCGCGACTACCGGGCGGCGACGGGACGGCAGGTCGGGGTGAAGCCCGCGGGCGGCATCCGGACGGCCAAGGACGCGATCCGGTACCTGGTGCTGGTCAACGAGACCGCCGGCCCGGACTGGCTGACGCCCCAGTGGTTCCGGCTCGGCGCGTCCAGTGTGCTGAACGATCTGCTGATGCAGCGCCGCAAGCTCGCCACCGGCGTCTACTCCGGTCCCGACTACTTCACGCTGGACTGAGGATCATGGTTTTCGAATACGCGCCGGCGCCCGAGTCGCGGGCGGTCGTCGACATCCGCGCCTCCTACGGGCTGTTCGTCAACGGCGAGTTCACCGACGGGCACGGCGAGCCGTTCAAGTCGATCAACCCGGCGGACGAGAGCGTCCTCGCCGACATCGCCTGCGCCGATGAGGGTGATGTCGACCGGGCCGTGAAGGCGGCGCGCGCCGCGTTCGACAAGGTGTGGGGGCCGATGCCCGGCCGCGAGCGCGCCAAGTACCTGTACCGGATCGCCCGGATCATCCAGGAGCGGTCGCGTGAGCTGGCGGTGCTGGAGTCGATCGACAACGGCAAGCCGATCCGCGAGTCGCGGGACGTGGATGTGCCGCTGGTGGCGGCCTGGTTCTTCTACTACGCGGGATGGGCCGACAAGCTGCCCTACGCCGGGTTCGGGCCCGACCCGAAGCCGGTGGGCGTCGCCGGGCAGGTGATCCCGTGGAACTTCCCGCTGCTGATGCTCGCCTGGAAGATCGCCCCGGCGCTGGCCTGCGGCAACACCGTCGTCCTCAAGCCCGCCGAGACGACGCCGCTGACCGCGCTGCTGTTCGCCGACATCTGCCGGCAGGCCGAGCTGCCGCCGGGCGTCGTCAACATCATCACCGGCGCCGGGGAGACGGGCCGCATGCTCGTCGCGCACGAGGGGATCGACAAGGTCGCCTTCACCGGGTCCACCGAGGTCGGGCGGCAGATCGCCCGCACCCTCGCAGGTACGGACAAGAAGCTCACCCTGGAGCTGGGCGGCAAGGCCGCCAACATCGTCTACGAGGACGCGGCGCTCGACCAGGCCGTCGAGGGCGTCGTCAACGGGATCTTCTTCAACCAGGGGCACGTGTGCTGCGCGGGGTCGCGGCTCCTCGTCCAGGAGTCCGTCGCGGACGAGGTGCTGGAGCGGCTGAAGGCGCGGATGGCGACGCTGCGGGTCGGCGACCCGCTCGACAAGAACACCGACGTCGGCGCGATCAACTCCGCCGCGCAGCTCGCCAAGATCAAGGAGCTGTCGGAGGCCGGGGAGCAGGAGGGCGCCGAGCGCTGGTCGCCGCCGTGCGAGCTGCCGTCCCAGGGCTTCTGGTTCGCGCCGACCGTCTTCACCGGGGTGGCGCAGTCGCACCGCATCGCGCGCGAGGAGATCTTCGGGCCCGTCCTGTCGGTGCTGACGTTCCGCACCCCGGACGAGGCCGTCACCAAGGCCAACAACACCCCCTACGGGCTGTCGGCCGGCATCTGGACCGAGAAGGGCTCGCAGATCCTGTGGACGGCGCAGAAGCTGCGCGCCGGGGTCGTGTGGGCCAACACGTTCAACAAGTTCGACCCGGCCTCCCCGTTCGGCGGCTACAAGGAATCGGGGTTCGGCCGCGAGGGCGGACGCCACGGACTGGAGGCCTACCTCAATGCCTGACCGTCTCGCCGTCCGCAAGACCTACAAGCTGTTCATCGGCGGCGCGTTCCCGCGCTCGGAATCCGGCAGGTCGTACGTGGTCACCGACGCCAAGGGCCGCTTCGTCGCCAACGCCTCCCAGGCGTCCCGCAAGGACGCCCGCGACGCGGTCGCCGCCGCGCGCAAGGCGTTCCCCGGCTGGTCGGGGCGCACCGCCTACAACCGCGGGCAGATCCTGTACCGGGTCGCCGAGATGCTGGAGGGGCGCCGCGACCAGTTCGTGGACGAGCTCCGCCGGACGGGCGCGTCGAAGACCGCCGCCGGCGCCGAGGTGGACGCGGCCGTCGACCGCTGGGTCTGGTACGCGGGCTGGGCCGACAAGCTGAGCGCCGTCGCCGGGGCCGCCAACCCGGTGTCCGGGCCGTTCTTCAACTTCTCCACGCCCGAGCCGACCGGCGTCGTCGCGGTCGTCGCGCCCGATTCGCCGCTGCTCGGGCTGGTGTCGGTCGTGGCGCCGGCGATCGTGTCCGGCAACACGGTCGTGGCGGTCGCGTCGGAACCGGCGCCGCTGCCGTCGATCACGCTCGCCGAGGTGCTGGCCACGTCCGACCTGCCGGGCGGGGTCGTCAACGTCCTCACCGGCCGCCGCGCGGAGGTCGCGCCCTGGCTGGCCACGCACATGGACGTCAACGCCATCGACCTCGCCGGCGTCCCGGACGACCAGGTCCAGGACCTGGAGGAGAAGGCCGCCGGGAACCTCAAGCGCGTCCTGCGCCCCCTGGGCGACGACTGGGCGGGCGAGCCCGGAACCGCCCGGATGACCGCTTTCCTGGAGACGAAGACCGTCTGGCATCCCGTGGGGGTCTAAGTCGATTTGACGCACCGTGTGTAGAGGGTCACAAAGTGTGGAATAGATCTCCCCGTAACTGATCATCACTGGGGGGAGATCAGTGCCTACCAAGACGGCATCCCGTACGACGTCGAGCCGAGGGACGGCCGGTCGTACCAGGAGCACATCAGCGACCAAGTCCACCACCAAGAAGCCGGCGGCCAAGCGCACGTCGGCGGCGGCCTCGTCCGCGAGGTCCACCACGAGCAGGTCGACCGCCGCCAAGTCGGCGGGGACGAAGAGCACCGCGGCGAAGAGGCCGGCGGCGTCGAGCAGGACGTCGTCGGCCGCCGCGTCCCGCGTGACGAAGGCCGCGAGCCAGGCCAAGACCGCCGCGACGCAGATGAAGTCGGTGGCGACCAAGGCGTCCTCGTCGGCCAAGGCCATGACGGCGATGACCAAGGCGATGACCAGCGCGACCAAGGCCATGTCCGACGCCGCGAAGGCGATGGACGCGGCCGCCAAGGTCATCACCACCACGGCCAAGGCGAGCGCGGCCGGCACGGCCAAGAGGAGCACCTCGTCCAGGGCGAGCACCTCGAAGGCGAGCACGTCGAAGAGCACCGCGAGGAGCGGGTCGAAGTCGAGCACGGCGAAGTCGGGCACGTCGTCGTCCCGCAAGTCGGCTTCGGCGGCGTCGAGCCGGTCGAGGCCGACGGCCACGGCCCGGACGAGCCGGTCGTCGACCGCCTCGAAGGCGAAGCCGAAGACGTCCGCCGCGTCCAGGACGCGGACGGCCGCGAACAGCAAGGCGGCGTCGTCGCGGACGGCCGCGAGCAGGGCGGGAACCGGGGCGTCGGCCCGGCGGGCGCCCGCGCGCCGCGCCGCGGCGGAGGCGGGCGCGGCGGCCGCCGCGGCCAGGCCGGCCGCGTCCACGCTGGTCGAGCCGAAGACGGCGCCGTTCCAGCACTCGACGCGCACCGAGGGAGGGTTCCTCAGCGGGCTCACCAACATCGGCCGCGAGCGCTGAGAGCCGATGGACGAGAAGGACATCCTGGCGCACATCGACGAGTACGTCGGCGAGGAGCAGCGGCTCCGCGAGCGTCTCCGGCGGGGCGAGCTCGGGCGAGAGGAGGAGCACCGGCGGCTGGCGGAGCTGGAGGTGGCCCTCGACCAGTGCTGGGACCTGCTGCGCCGCCGCCGGGCCCGGCGGGACGCCGGCGAGGACCCGGAGCGGGCGGCGGGCGTCCGGCCGCCGGACGAGGTCGAAGGCTACCTGCAGTGACCGCGGCGTCCCGGACGCGCGGGCCGCTCCGGTTCGGCGTCTGCCTCGCCCCGGACTCGTCCGCCCCGCTGATGCGCATCGCGCAGGACGCGGACCGGTTCGGGCTCGACCTCCTTGGCGTCCGCGACCAGCCGTACCGGCGCGGCACCGCCGACGCGCTGACGCTGCTGGCGTCCGTGCTGGCCGGCACGTCCCGGATCCGGGTGCTGCCGGCGGTGGCGTGCCTGCCGCTGCGGCCGCCCGCCGCGCTCGCCAAGGCCATCGCGACCATGGACCGGCTCAGCGGCGGCCGCGTGGAACTCGGCCTCGGCGCGGGCGCCGCCCCGGACGGCATCGAAGCCTACGGCGGCGCGCGGCTCTCCGGGGCGGCGGCGCGGCGCGCCCTGGAGGAGGCCGTGCAGATCATCCGGCTGCACTGGAGCGACCAGACGGGGCTGCGGTTCCAGGGCGAGCACTACCGGTTCGCCGCCGCGCAGGCCGGGCCGCTCCCGGCCGGGCAGATCGGCATCTGGCTCGGCGTCACCGGGCCGCTCGGCCTCGACCTCGCCGGGCGCGTCGCCGACGGCTGGATCGCGCCGTCGTCGCTCGTCCCGCCGAAGCGCCTGGCGGACGGCCGGCGCCGCCTCGACGACGCGGCGGCACGGGCCGGGCGCGACCCGGCGGGCATCCGCCGCGTCTACGTCCTCGAAGGGGCCTTCGACGGGCGCGACTCCCGCGGCTTCCTGCACGGCCCGCCCCGCCAGTGGGTGTACGAGCTGACCGAACTGGCCGTCGGGCACGGCGTCGACACGTTCCTGTTCGCCGGCGACCCGGAGCATCTGCCGACCTTCGCGATGGAGGTGGTCCCCGCCGTCCGCGAGCAGGTCGCCCGCGAACGCGCCGGCGCCCTCCAACCGTGAACACCGCCCACAAGGGGCGCTACGGCGCTCACATGCGTTCGGGGGTGGGGACTCCGAGGAGGTGCAGGCCCGTTTCGAGGGTGCGCAGGGTCGCCGCGCACAGGGCCAGGCGGGACGCCTTCGTCGCCTCGTCCGGCGCCTTCAGCACCGGGCAGTTCTCGTAGAACGAGGTGTAGGCGTCCGCCACCGCGTAGACGTAGGACGCCAGCCGGTGCGGCTCGGCGGTGTCGCCCGCCTGCTTCAGGACGGCGCCGAGGCCGAGCAGCTCAAGGGCCAGCGCCCGCTCCGCCGGGTGGCCCAGCGTGATCGGCCCGGTGGCGTCCTCGACGGAGACGCCGCCCTTGCGGAAGATCGACCGGATCCGGGCCGCCGCGTACTGCAGGTACGGGCCGGTCTTGCCGTTGAACGAGATCATCCGGTCGAAGTCGAAGACGTACTCGCTGTCGCGGGCCACCGACAGGTCGGCGTACTTGACCGCGCCGATGGCCACGTCCTGGACGATCGCCTCCCGGGTCTCGTCGTCGAACGGCTCGTCGTGCTGGATCTCGTCGAAGACCGCCCCGGCCCGCTCGACGGCCTCGTCCAGCAGCTCGGCGAGCTTGACGGTGCCGCCGGCCCGGGTCCGCAGGATCTTGCCGTCGGTGCCGAGGACGTTGCCGATCTGCGCGTGCTCGGCCTTGACCTCGTCGTTCAGCCAGCCCGCCATCCGCGCGACGGCGAACACCATCTGGAAGTGCAGCGACTGCGGCGCGCCCACCACGTAGATCATCCGGTCGACGTGCTCGGTGTCGACCCGGTACCGGATGGTGGCGAGGTCGGTGGTGGAGTAGTTGTAGCCGCCGTCGCTCTTGCGGATGATCACCGGCAGCGGCTCGCCGTCGCGGCCCTTGAAACCGGGCGGGAACGCGCACAGCGCCCCGTCGCTGACCACCGCGATGCCCTTCTCCTCCAGCTCCTGGACGGTCGGGGCCAGCAGGTCGTTGTAGAAGCTCTCGCCCCTGATGTCGTCGTCGGTGAGCGTGACGCCGAGCCGCTCGTAGACGGCGTTGAAGTATTTCTTGGACACGTCCACGAGGACGTTCCACAGCCGCAGCGTCTCGGGGTCCCCCGCCTGCAGCGCGACGACCCGCTTGCGGGACCGGTCGGCGAACTCCTCGTCGCCGTCGAACTTCTCCCGCGCCGCCTGGTAGAACGCGGTCAGGTCGCTGACGGACGAGTCGCCCCGCGCCGCCGCGTCCTCGCCGAGGTCGAGCAGGTGCTCGATCAGCATGCCGAACGGGGTGCCCCAGTCGCCGACGTGGTTGTCGCGGACGACGTCGTGCCCGAGGAACGCCAGGATCCGGGCGATCGCGTCGCCGACGATCGTGGTCCGCAGATGGCCGACGTGCATCTCCTTCGCCACGTTCGGCGAGGAGTACTCGACGACGACCTTCTGCGGCGCGTCGGCCGCGGGCACGGCGAGCCGCTCGTCCTCCAGGGCGCGCTGCGCCTCACCGGCGATCCACGCGTCGCTGAGCGTCAGGTTGATGAACCCCGGCCCGCTGACCTCGACGTTCGCCACGACGTCGCCGGTGTCGAGGTGCTTGACGATCTCGTCGGCCACGTCTCGCGGCTTGCGGCCCAGCTTCTTGGCCAGCGGCAGCGCCACGTTGGCCTGAAGGTCGGCGAACTGCGACGGCCGGATGACCGGGTCGGCGTCCGCGTATGACGGTCCGAAGGCGGCGCTCAGCGCGGCCTGGACCCGGGCGGCGAGTACGAGTTGCGGATCGGGCATGCCCCAAGGTTATCGGCGCCCCGCTCTCACCCGGACCCGGTTTTCCCGGCGGGGTGCGTCACGTGGGGTCTTGGCGGTCGGGGACGGTGTCGCCGGCCGGCTGCCTGGGCGGCGGCGGGGCGTCCGCGGGCCGCGCCGTGTTCTCGGACGGCCGGTCGGCGCCGTCGCGCTCGCCGTGCGTCCAGCGGCCGAACCGGGACGTGCGGGTCGCGGCGACCTGCTCGCGGATCCGCTCGACGATCCGCCCCGCGGCCAGCCGGTGCGCCAGCTCGCACGCCGAGGTGATCGCGCGGGCGCGGGACGCGCCGTGCGCGATGACGACCGTCCCGTTCAGGCCGAGCAGGACGCCGCCGCCGTAGCTGTCGGGGTCGAGCCGGTCGCGGAGCTCCTGGAGGCGGCGGCGCTGCAGGAACGCGCCCATCCGCGCCGCCGGGCCGGCGGTCATCGCTTCGCGGATCTCGCTGAACGCGGCGGCGACCGTCCCCTCCATGGTCTTGAGCGCGACGTTGCCGGTGAACCCGTCGGTGACGATGACGTCGACCCGCCCGCTCAGCAGGTCGTGGCCCTCCACGTTGCCGGCGAACTCGATGCCGTGGCTGCCGCCCGCGAGCAGCTCGTGGGCCCGCTTGGCGAGCTTGTCGCCCTTGCCGGGCTCGGCGCCGATGTTCAGCAGCCCCACCGTCGGGCGGTCCGGGCCGAGCAGGATCTGCGCGTACGCGGTGCCGAGCGCCGCGAACTGGACGAGCGTCTCCGCCTTGACGTCGGCGGTGGCGCCCGCGTCCAGCAGGATCGTCGGGCGCGGGCGGGTCGGCAGCGTCACCGCGATCGCCGGCCGCATCACGCCCTGCAGGCCCTTCAGCCGCAGCCGCGACGTCGCCACCACCCCGGCGGTGCTGCCCGCCGACACCAGCGCCGAGGCCCGCCCCTGCTTGATCAGGTGGCAGGCGATCGCGATGGACGAGCGGGGCTTGCGCCAGCTGGCGAGCGCGCCCTCGCCCATGTCGAGCGCCTCGTCCGCGTGCACGATCGGGATCTTCCCGAGGTGGCCGTGCCGCTCCAGCTCCCGGCGGATCCGCGGCGCCCGGCCGACCAGGACGAGCCGGACGCCGTGCTCGCGGACCGCGTCGACCGCCCCGGCGATGATCTCTCCCGGGGCGTGGTCGCCGCCCATCGTGTCGACCGCGACCGGCAGCGGACGCGGGGGCACGCGGCGGTACGCGGCGGCGCGCGTCCGCTCGCCAGTGCCGGTCATGGCCGCTCCAGGAGGATGAAGGTATCGCGATGCGCCGTAAGAACTGCAGCTCATCGCATCGTATGGCGTCCCTTCACCCGCCTTGACCGCGCCCGCCCGGAGTGGCGATCATCACCCCCGGCCGCCGGCCTCCTGGGAGCGGCAGTCGGCGCCCAGGCAGGACGCGTTCGCCACGACCGGCCGCCCGTCCACGAGGATCGTGTAATAGGCCCTGGCCGTCTTCACGTCGCCGCTGCCGAGCACCTCGACCGGCTTCTTCTGCGTGGTCGTGCCAGTGCAGGAGACGCGCAGCCGCTCCTTGCTCCAGCCCGGCACGTCCGCGCACTTCAGCGGTGCCGCCAGCGCCACGCCGCGCTGCCGCAGCTCGGCGTCGGCGGTCACCGGCAGCGCCTTGCGGAGCGCGGCCTGGGTCTTGTACTTCAGTTCCTTGCCGCCCGACAGCGCGAGGAACGCGGCGCCACCGGCCGCCATGAGCACGAGCAGGGCGGCGGCCCCCAGGATCAGGGCCTTCTTGCGACTCATCTTCACAACGCCTACGTCACCGACGGTACGGGAACGTATGCACTGGGTGGTGGGTTTTTCCGTCCCGCAGGCGGATTCGTTGCCCTAGGGATCTCCGCAGCGCCCTATGGATTCCCGCAGCCGAGGCCGAGGCAGTCCTTGCGCAGCACCTCGCGCCCGCCGACGGTGATGACGTAGGTCTCCTGCGGGCGGTCGGTGTCGGCGTCGACCGCGATGCCCTCCACGGTGACGGGTTCGCCGGTCCGGGTCCGGGCCGTGCAGTTCACCCGGATCATGGAGCCGGTCTCGGCCTTCGGCGACGTGCAGTTCGGACGTTCCCGCAGCTCGACGCCGCGGGCCTTCAGCTCGTCCACGACCCCGTCGGTGACGGCGTTGCGGTAGGCGCCCTCGGAGATCCGCTGCATCACCTTGCAGCCCGACGCGGACAGGGCCAGCAGGACGGCCAGCGCGGCGACCGGAACCCTTCTCATGCGGCCTCCCCGGCCCGGCCGGCCGCGGCGACCGCGTCGGCCACCGCGTCGGGGCGGTCGAGCGGGACCATGTGCAGCGCGTCGGGCAGCTCGACCCGGACGCCGCGCGGGCTCATCGCGGCGAGGCGCTCGTGGCCCTCGGCCCACTCGCGCTTCCCGGCGGGGTCGTCCACGTCGCCGAGCGCGGTCACCACGACGAGCGGGACGTCCGGGAACCGGCGCCGCTCGCGCAGCGCCGCCAGGTCGGCGGCCATCTCCCGGTAGGCGAGCTCCTCCGCGATCACCGTCCCGATCACCGTGCCGCGCCCGTAGACCGACCGGACGACGTCCGCCGGGACGGCGTCGTCGCGGCGGCTCGTGCGCTTGAGGACCAGCCGCCGCCCGAGCGGCCCGGCGACCTTCGCCAGCCGGGTGGCGCCGAGGAGCGCGCCGGTCGCCGTGGCGAGCGGGGTCAGCGCGGCGGCGACCCGCACGCGCACGCGCGGGTCGCGCTCGTAGCTGGGGTCGACGAGCACCACGCCCCGGACGAGGCGGGGACGCAGCCGGGCCAGCGCCTCGGCGTGGAACGCGGCCATCGAGTGCGCGAGGACGGTCACCGGCCGCCGCGCCCGGGCCGCCAGCGCCTCCAGGACCGCGGTGTCGCGGCGCAGCGACGGCGGCGCGACGCCGGCCGGGCTGAGCCCGAGGCCGGGCCGGTCGAACACCGCCACCCGGTGCTCCTTCTCCAGCAGCGCGACCGTCGGCGCCCAGTCGAACCAGGCGCCGCCGAGCCCGGAGCTCAGCAGCAGCGGCGGCCCGTCCGCCGGGCCGGACTCGACCACGTGCACCTGCTCGCGGCCGGCGTTCACCACCGTGCCGCCCACCGCCGCGCCGCCCGCGACCGCGCCGC
>NZ_JBIQHY010000084.1:0-19814 GCF_044508335.1 Actinomadura sp. | reverse complement strand
ACCGCGCCGCTCGCCGGCTCGTTCATGGATACGCTCCCTCCTTCGCCGCCGCGGCGGCCCGCGATGCGCGCGCCGCGTCCCGCCGGTCGGCGTACAGCGCCCAGGAGATGACCAGCAGGCCCAGGCACAGGATGCTGATCTGGACGCGCTGGACGACGCCGAGCCACTGCCCCAGGTACATCGCGACGAGCGTGCCCAGCGCGGACACCGACTCGGCGAGCGCCAGCAGCCACCCCCAGCGGGCGAGCGCCGGCCACCACCCGTACCGGCGGGCGGCCAGCGACAGGAGCAGCAGCGCGGCGACACCGCAGACGATCACCGCGCTGCTGGTCACCGAGTGGAACTCGTGGGAGAACGACACGTGCTCGGAGCGCTCCCGCAGCGCGCACCACGTCTCCAGGCTGGGGGCGCAGTCCAGCGGGAAGGACGCGTCCCCGATCGCGCACACGCCGAACAGCCCGAGGAACGTCCATCCGGCCGTGGCGAGGGGCCTGCGGGTGAGCCTGCGGAGCGTCTCGGCCGCCACCAGGATCGACAGCAGCCCGGTGACCAGGTCGCCCGCGCTGTAGACGAGGTGGTAGGGCTGGTCGGACGCCGACAGCTCGCTGACGTAGCCGTTGAAGAAGTCGAGCTTGGGACTGAGGACGTTCTCCAACACGAACGTCGAGTAGGTGACCGCCGCGACGGCCGCGAGGACGATCACGCGCATGGGGACGGTGCCCGGCCCGTCCCGTACGTCAGAGTCCACCGGCCCCCCTCACGCCGCCTGATCGCGCCGCGCCCGTCGCGCGCCGCGGCCACGCCGCTCGGTCCTGCCCGCCCCGCCCAGTATCGACGAAGATCGGCGGCGGCGGCGCCCGGGGCCGGGATTGGGGTGAATCCGCTGGCAGTGTCCGTGGACGGGCGCCGGTGCTCCGCTGACGGAGAAGTTGACGTCCCGTAGTCGTTGTACAAGAGACGGACCGTCAACGATGATGTCCAGGCGATTTGCCTGAATCGTCCGTTGACCAGCCTTTGCCCACACCGGGTGAGGGGTATCAATTCGGCATGAACCTGTCCCAAAGGGTTGAATGGGGGTGTCCCTGGAACATCTGATCACCGTCCGTGACGACGCGCCGGGGTGCGCTTCCCCCGCTGACAGCAAGGAGTACCAACACGTGACACTGGTGAACGACGCGGCTCCCGCGGTGCGATCCACCGGTCGCAAGTTCCGCGCCTTCACGGCGAAGCACCTGGACGAGCTCACCGCTCGCGCAGGGTTGTCCCCGGAGCAGCGGCTCGCGACCCGGGCGGTGGCGACGGTCCTGCCCTTCCGGACGAACGCCTACGTCATCGAGGAGCTCATCGACTGGTCGGCCGCGCCCGACGACCCGATCTACCGGCTCGTCTTCCCGCAGGCGGACATGCTCCCCGCCGAGGACGTCGCCCACCTGTCGGACCTGCTGCGCCGCGACGCGCCCAAGGCCGAGATCGAGGCCGCCGCGCACCACGTGCGGATGAAGCTGAACCCGCACCCCGCCGGCCAGATGGAGCTGAACGTCCCCTCCTTCGGCGACGGCAAGATCCCCGGCATGCAGCACAAGTACGACGAGACGGTGCTGTACTTCCCCAAGCAGGGCCAGACGTGCCATGCGTACTGCACGTACTGCTTCCGCTGGGCCCAGTTCGTCGGCGAGGCCGACCTGAAGATGGCCGGCGACGACGTCACCCAGCTGCGCGACTACCTCGTCTCCCATCCCGAGGTGACCAGCGTCCTGTTCACCGGCGGCGACGCCATGATCATGGGCGAGCCGGTGCTGCGCCGCTACATCGAGCCGCTGCTCGACCTCGAACAGCTCGAATCCATCCGGATCGGGACCAAGTCGCTCGCCTACTGGCCGCAGAAGTTCGTCACCGACCCGGACGCCGACGACATGCTCCGCCTGTTCGAGCAGGTCGTGGAGTCGGGCAAGAACCTCGCGTTCATGGCGCACTTCTCCCACCCGCGCGAGCTCGAACCCCTCATGGTCACCGAGGCGTGCCGCCGCATCCGCGACACCGGCGCGGTCATCCGCACCCAGGCCCCGCTCATCCGCACGATCAACGACGACGCCAAGACGTGGGAGACCATGTGGCGCGCCCAGACGCGGATGGGCCTCGTCCCGTACTACATGTTCGTCGAGCGGGACACCGGGCCGCAGGACTACTTCGCGGTGCCGCTCGCCCGGGCGTACGAGATCTTCCGGGACGCCTACAAGAACGTCTCCGGCCTGGCCCGGACCGTCCGGGGCCCGTCCATGTCGGCGACGCCCGGCAAGGTCTGCGTGGACGGCGTGGTCGACCTGTTCGACCAGAAGGTCTTCGCCCTGCACTTCATCCAGTGCCGCGACGCCGACCTGGTGGGCAAGCCCTTCTACGCCCAGTACGACCCGAACGCGGTCTGGCTGGACGACCTGAAGCCGGCCTTCGCCGACCGCTTCCCCTGGGAGACGTGACCGGCCGCCGGGGCCGGACGCGCACCGAGTGCGCGGCCGGCCCCGGCTGAGCACCGCCGGGCGCCCGGACGCCCCCGTGTCCGGGCCGCGCGGCTCACCGCAGGTGGCGGGCGAGGCACAGGCAGGAGGCGAGCGCGGCTCCGCCGCACAGCACCATGACCCGGCCGGGCGGCAGGAGCTCGCCCAGGGCGCCCGCCGCCGCGATGCCGGCCGCCTGCCCGGTCATGAGGCCGCTGCCGTACAGGCCGATCGCCTGCCCCCGGATCTCCTCCGGCACCGCGTCCACGAGGCGGCGCTGGACGGCCAGCTCGTAGCCGAGCCCGAACGTCCCCGCGGCCATCAGCGCGCACGCCGCCGCCGGGCCCGGCCCGAAGGCGAACAGCAGGAGGGGCGCGCCGGTCAGCATGGCCAGCGGCAGGGTGAGCCGCTCCCGCAGGTGCGGGCGGACCAGCCGGCCCGCCGCGAAGTTCCCGGCGAACATCCCGGCCGCGGCGGCGGACAGCATCAATCCAGCCGCGTCCGCGCTCCCGTGCGCCCCGGCGTACGGGACCGCGATCCCCTCCGCCCCGACCGACAGCGAGATCGGCAGCCAGCCCGCCAGGAGCGGCCCGCGCGTGGTGCGGCCGCCGAGGAGGCGCCGGTTGGTCCGCCAGGTGTCGCGCGCCATGCCCGCCGACGGCGCCCGGGACACCGCGGGGACGTCCGGGAGCCGGAAGCGGGCGAGCACCGTGGCGAGCGCCGCGCTCGCCGCCGCGAGCCACAGCGTCCCGGACGGGGTGAGCGTCGACAGCAGCAGCCCGCCCGCCGCCTGGCCGGTGATCTGGGCGCCCGCGCTCGTCATCGTGAACAGCGACCGGCCGAGTACGTAGCCGTCCCCGGGGAGCAGCGCGGGCAGCCGGGCCTGGACGGTCGCGCCGCCGACCGGGGCGAACAGCCCGGCCGCGACGAGGAGTGCCATGATCGCCGGCACCGGGAGGCCGCCCACCGCGAGGACGGCCGTGACCGCGAGGCGCAGCAGGTGGTAGCCGGTGAGCAGCCGCCGGGGAGGGACCCGGTCCGCGAGCGACAGCAGCAGCGCGCCGCCCACCGCGTACGGGAGCATGCCGGCGGCGAAGACGAGCGCCGCCGTGACGGGCGAGCCGGTCCGCTCGAACGTCTGGACGGACAGCGCGATCGTCCGGACCGAGTCGCCGGCCACCTGGAGCGTCTGCAGGGAGAACAGCGTCCGGAACTCGGGGACGGCGAACACGTCGCGGTACCGCGCGGGCGCGGCGGAGGGGGCGGTCATGCCGCGACTCTGCGGCGGCCGGCGCCGTCGGCGACAATGTTTCGGGGAGGAGCGAAACGTGTACCGCATCGAGGTCGGCCCCGGGGACCTCGCGGCCAGCCGGTTCGGGATCGCGCCGCTGATCGAGGCGCACAGCGCGCTCGGCCTGGTGGCGGGGCGGATGCCGGTCGGGCCGCTCGGGCCGTGGGTGGAGCGCGCCCGCCCCGCCTACCGGCGGATCGCGGGCGACCCGGCCGTGCGCGCGCTCGCCTTCCTGCGGCGCCCGGCCGGGTACATGGCCGACTTCGTCGTCCCGCCGCCCGCCCGGCCGAACCTCACCGTCGCCGAGCAGCTGGCGACCGTCCGGGCCACGCCGCTCGACCAGGCGCGCCGGGAGATCGCCCGCAACCTGGAGGGGCTGCCGGAACCGGACGCCGCGATCCGGGACGTCCTGGAGGCACCCGACATGGTGGAGCGGCTCGCCGCCGGCCTGGAGACCGTGTGGCGCGCCCTGGTGGAACCGGACTGGGCGGTGGTGCGCTCGATCCTGGAACGCGACATCGTGCACCGCGCGGGGCGGCTCGCCGCCTACGGCTGGGCCGAGGCGCTGGACGGCCTGTCCCGCCAGGTGCGCTGGCGGGACGGCGTCATCGAGGCCGGCATCAGCGGCGACGCCACCTACCGGCTGGGCGGCGCCGGGCTGATGTTCGTGCCCGTGGTCTTCTCCGAGCTCGGCGCCGCGCTCGAACAGGACTGGCCGTACACGCTGATGTACCGGGCCAGGGGAGTGGCGGCCCTCTGGGAGAGCCGCGCGCCGCGCGGCGAGGACGCCCTCGCCCGGCTGGTCGGCCGCACGCGGGCCGAGCTGCTGCGCCTGCTCGCGGAGCCGGCCACCACCACCTGGCTCAGCGCCCGGATGCGCATGAGCGTCGGCGGGATCGGCGACCATCTCGCGGTGCTGCGCGGGTCGGGGCTCGTCACGCGGGAGCGCAGCGGCCGCTCGGTCCTCTACCGCCGGACGGCGGTCGGGGACGTGCTCGCCGGCGGCTCCCCTCCGGCGTAGCCGGCCGGGGAAGCCGCCGCGACGCGGGACGGGCGGGTCAGGTGCCGTAGACGGCGACGATCGTCGCGCGGGCCAGCGTGTGCGCCGTGATGTTGAAGCCGACGACGGCCGGGGACGTGTCGGAGCCGAGCCCGAGCGACTCCACGTCCAGCGCGTGGACGGTGAACACGTAGCGGTGCGGGTCGCCGGGCGGCGGGGCGGCGCCGCCGAACGCCTTCACGCCGTAGTCGTTGCGGGCGTGCACACCGATCTTGGAGTCCTCGGTGCCGGCGCCGGTGGGCAGCTCGGTCACGTCGGCCGGGATGTCGAACAGGCACCAGTGCCAGAAACCGCTGCCGGTCGGCGCGTCCGGGTCATAGCAGGTCACGGCGAAGCTCTTGGTCTCGGCGGGGAACCCCGACCAGCTCAGGTGCGGGGACTTGTTGCCGCCGCTGAACCCCCAGTCGTCGAAGACGTGCTCGTCCGGGAGCCGCTCGCCGTCGGCGATGTCCTCGCTGGTGACCGTGAACGACGGGACTTCGGGCAGGTACTCGCTCGGAAGCGGCGGCTTGGCCATGGCGACCTCCTACATCGTCTTGTGCTGTCCCTCCATCTCTATCAGGGCGATCAGGTCTTGACCGCGCCCATCGTGAACCCGGTGACGAAACGGTCCAGGAACAGGTTGAACAGGAACGCGATCGGCACCGCCGTGATCACCGTGGACGCCTGCAGCGACTGCCAGAAGAACACGTCCCCGCGGACGAGCTGGGTCGGCACACCGGTGCTGACCACCATCTCCGGGCTCGCCGACACGAACGCCAGCGCGTACACGAACTCGCTGGACGTGAGCGTGAAGCTGAACACGACGACCGCGACGATCCCCGGGAAGACCAGCGGCAGGACGGTCCGCACGAACGCGCCGAGGCGGCTGTAGCCGTCCACCATGGCCTGCTCCTCGACGTCCTTCGGCACGGCCTTCAGGAATCCGATCAGCAGCCAGACCGACACCGGAACCGTGATCGTCGGATACACGACGATCATCGACCAGAGCGTGTCCTCCAGGTGCAGCGCCACCACGACGCGGGTCAGCGACAGGAACAGCAGCGACGGCGGCACCAGGTACACCATGAAGATCGCGATGCCCATCGGCGTGCCCCACGGCCGGTCCAGCCGGGCCAGCGAGTACGCGGCGGGCAGCGCGAGCACCAGCGTGATCGCCACCACCGCCGCGCCCACGATCAGCGTGTTGACCACGAACGTCAGGAACGGGGTGTCGGTGAACAGGAACGTGATGTGGTCGGGCGTCGCCGGCTTGTTGAAGAAGAACGGGTTGCTCTCGGGGTCGTAGAGGTCCTGGTTCTGCTTGAACGCGCTGATCACGCTCCACAGGAACGGCAGCGCGCACACCAGCGCGGCCAGGACCGCCGCCGCGTACACCCCGCAGCGCGCCGCCACGTGCCGCCGCGCGTACCTGCGCCGCAGCGCGACGACGTCGGTGCTCATTGGCCCTCCAATCGGCGGACGGCGCGCAGGATCGCGATCGCGCCGGCGAGCAGCAGCGGGAACAGGAACAGCGCGATCGCCGCGCCCTGCCCGACGTCCCCGCCCTCAATGCCGCGGAAGTACGCCCACGACGCGAGGACGTCCGTCGAGTGCGTCGGGCCGCCGCGCGTCAGCACGTACGGGACGGTCATGTCGGTGAACGTCATGATCGCGCCGAACAGCCCGGCGACGGCGATGACCGGGAGCGTCAGCGGGATCGTCACCTCGAACATCCGCCGCCAGAACCCGGCGCCGTCGATCCGCGCCGCCTCGTCGATGTCGCGGGGGATCGCGACCAGCCCGGCCATCACGATCACCGCGGCGAGCGGGGTCAGCCGCCACGTCTGCACGGCGATCACCGACGCCATCGCCGTCCCCGGCTTCCCGAGCCACACCACGTTCCCGTCGATCAGCCCGAGGTGGCGGAGCACCCAGTCGGCCGGCGAGTAGATCGAGTCGAGGAACCACAGCCACGAGATCGTCGACAGCGCCACCGGCGTCGTCCACGGCAGCAGCACCAGGAACCGGACGAACCACTTCCCGCGGAAGTCGGCGACCAGGATGTTGGCGAGGATCTTCCCGAACAGGACGATCAGCACCATGCTCACCAGCGTGAAGATCAGCGTGTTGCGGAGCGCCCGCCAGAACACCCCGTCGCCGAACACCGCGTCGAAGTTCTGGAACCCCACCCAGTCGAAGGACGGGTCGCCGGTCGTCACGTCCGAGAACGCGAACGCGATGGCCAGCAGGAACGGGATCCCGACCAGCGCGATGATGTAGACGACCGACGGGAGCAGCATCGCCCAGGCCAGGAACCCCTCCCGGTCGGCGAGGCCCGCCCGCCCGCGCGGCGCCTCCACCGCGACCGGTTCCGGGCCCGTCCGCGTGCGGGTCATGCCGGCCCGCCGATCGGCACGGGCGCCCGCCGGGCGCCGGTCTCGGCGTCGAAGAACCGGAACCGGCCGGACGGCACCGCGAACTCGTGCGTCTCCCCGGCCTCCAGCGGCGTGCCCACGGTCGCGGGCAGCCGGGCGATGACGCGGGTCTCCGCGCCGATGCCCGTCACCGTCCCGTACACGTGCCGGTCGCCGGACAGGTACTCCATCCGCTCGACCTGCAGCGGCATCGTCACCCGCTCCGCCGCGGCGACGTTCTCGGCGGGCAGCAGGTGCTCGGGGCGGAACCCCACCAGCACCCCGTCCCGCTCGACCAGGTTCATCGGCGGCGACCCGATGAACGTCGCGACGAACGTGTCGGACGGGTCGTCGTACACCTCCTGCGGCGTCCCGACCTGCCGGACGCGGCCGTGCTCCAGCACCGCGATCCGGTCGCCGAGCCCCATCGCCTCCGCCTGGTCGTGCGTGACGTAGATCGTGGTGGTGCCGACCCGCTCCTGGAAGCGCTTCAGCTCGTCCCGCGCCGTCGCCCGCATCTTCGCGTCGAGGTTGGACAGCGGCTCGTCCAGCAGGAAGACCGCCGGATCCCGGACGAGCGCCCGCGCCAGCGCCACCCGCTGCCGCTCACCGCCCGACAGCTGCCGCGGCTTGCGGCGCAGCAGCGGCTCGATCTCCAGCAGCTCCGCCGCCCAGCGCGCCTTCTTCTCCCGCTCGCCGCGCTCCATGCCCTCGGCCCGCAGCGGGAAGATGATGTTGTCCATCACCGTCTTGTGCGGGTACAGCGCGTACGACTGGAACACCATCGCGATCTGCCGGACCCGGGGCGGGAGGCCGTTCACGACGCTCCCGCCGATCAGCACCTCGCCCTCGGTGGGCTGCTCCAGGCCCGCGATCGTGCGCAGCAGCGTGGTCTTCCCGCACCCGGACGGCCCGAGCAGGACCAGGTACTCGCCGGGCTCCGCGGCCAGGTCGACCCCGTCCAGCGCGCGCACCGACGCGCCCCGCGCGTGCCGCGACCCCCTCCGCCGGGCCCGCACGTGCCCGTCGAAGGTCTTCACCAGCCCCTTGACCTCTACGGTGTTCAAAGCCTCGCCTCCGCTCGGCGGCGGGCGGGCGCTTCACGCGGCGCCTTGCCCCGTCGCTCCGGTCGCTCGTTCCTCGATTGCCGCGCTCTCGGTCGTGGCGCTCTCGGTTCAGGCGCCTCAGCCCGGGCGCCGGGCGCCGGGCGCCCGCCCGTGCCCGCGCGGGCTCAACCGCCCACGAGGCCGCGGCCGCGCCAGTTCTTGAAGATCGCCTCGGCGCGGTCGTGGGCGTCGGCGACGGCCTGCTTCGGGGACGCCTGGCCGCGGGCGGCGCGGCCGAACATCGTCGGCAGCACGTTGGTGTTGAAGATCTCGCCGATCGCCGGGTTGGACGGGCCCGGGTAGCCGATGTTCGCGCTCCACGACGTCGCCGTCTTCAGCAGGCTCAGCTTGTTCGCCGGTTTCGCGCCCCACGGGTCGTTGTCGAGCCAGCCGTTGAGCTGCGGGACGAGCGACGGCCACCCCGGCAGGTCGTACAGCTCCGAGTAGTACGACACCGACGGGAAGTTCGCCGTGTAGTGCAGCAGGAACTCCTTCGCCGCGTCCGGGTTCGCCGCGTACTTCGGCACGATCCACTGCTGGATGACGTGCTGCGCGGCCATCGCCGCCTTCGGCCCGCGCAGCGCCGGCACGAAGAAGATGTCGTCGCCGATCGTCCGGTTGGTGCCCATCGCGGTGCGCCACGCCGAGATCGAGTTGAGGATGTAGGACGACTTCCCGGCGATGAGCGCCTGGTTGTTGGACGCCGGCGTCCACGAGAAGACCTCGCTGGTCTCGGCCTCCTTGAACAGCCGCGCCATGTACTCGACGGCCGCGACGGTGGCGTCGGAGTTCAGCACGACCTTCTCGTCCTGGTCCTGGACGGACCCGCCGAACGACCACAGCAGCGCCCGCGCGGCCATGTTGGAGTCGGTCTCCGGCGACAGCCCTATGCCGCACGGCACCCCGGTCTGCTTCTTGATCTCGGCGGCGCCGCGCAGCAGGTCGTCCCAGCTGGTCGGGCCGTTCGGCATGCCGGCCTTCTGCCACATCGACTTGCGGTAGTCGCCGGGGTCGGGCGCCCAGCCGGGGCAGTAGGCGTAGAACTTCTTGGTGTTGGGGTTGTAGCTCGACTTGCGGCACAGCTCCAGCTGCTGCCCCCAGCGCCGGTTGGCCTCCTGCACCACGTCGGTCATGTCGAGGACGGACGGCTCGTACTGCGAGAACGGCGCGATGTGCTGGATGAGGTCGTGGCCGCGCCCGGCCTGGATCTCCGAGGCGGCGCGGCGCGGGACGTCCACCGTGTTGATGTGGTCGACCCGGACCTCGACCCCGACCTTCTCCCCCCAGTCGGAGAGGAACTTGTCGAACCACTTGTCGTGCCGGGGCACGAAGTGGCTCCACATCAGGATGCTGAGCGAGCCGCTCAGCTTCTTCGCGGGGGCGGTGAACACCTCCTTCGGGGCGTTGCCGGTGTTCTTCGCCTGGGGGCCGCTGGACTCGCTGGCGCATGCCGCCAGGAGACCGTAACCACCCGCTGCGAGCGCCGTGGAGGATAGGAAGCCGCGTCTGCTCAGCCGCTCGGCCATGGGGGTCTCCCTCGCCGCTGAAGGTCTCCCCTCGAAGGTAGATCGGCTGGGCGGCCCCATCCAGAGACGATCCGGTAACTCTGCGTCACTCTGGCCCCACCGGCACCACCGGCCCCAGCGGTGCCGCCGCGTTACCGCCCTGTTACCGGTTTCGGGCGTCCCATTTCCGGAGCCCGCCTCCCGGCGGCCTACTTCCCGGTGGCCTCGGTGTAGGCGGCGATGACCTCTTCGGGGTCGCCGTCCATGTGCATCCGGCCCTCGTCGATCCAGATGACGCGGTCGCACATCTCCTTGACCGTGTCGAGCTGGTGGGCGACGAGGAACACCGCGCCGGCCTCCTTGCGCAGCTCGTCGATCCGGGCCTTGCTCTTGCGCCGGAACTTGGCGTCGCCGGTGGCGAGGGCCTCGTCGATCAGCAGCACGTCGTGGGTCTTCGCCGCGGCGATCGCGAACCGGAGCCGCGCCCCCATGCCGGACGAGTACGTCCGCATCGGGTACTGGATGAAGCCCTCCTTGAGCCCGGCGAAGTTCACGATCTCCTGGTACTTGGCCCTGGTCTCCGCCTGGGTCATGCCCATGGCCAGGCAGCCGAGGACGATGTTGCGCTCGCCCGTGAGGTCCTTCATCAGGGCGGCGTTCACACCCAGCAGGGACGGCTGCCCGTCGGTGTAGACGCCGCCGCGGTGCGGGGGCAGCAGCCCGGCGATGGCCTTCAGCAGCGTCGACTTGCCGGAGCCGTTGGTGCCGATGATGCCGATCGCCTCGCCCCGGTAGGCGACGAACGACAGGCCCCTGATCGCGTGGACCTCGGTCATCGTGGGGCGGTGCCGCCGGAGGACGATGCGCGAGAACGCGCTCGCGGCGTTGCCCTTGCCGCCCGCCCCGTACACCCGGTACACGATGTGCAGGTCGTCCACGACGACGATCGGCTCGCGGGACGGGTCGATCTGCACCGGGTTGGTGGCTGGGTCCATGCGCACCTTCGTGTCAGCCACGGCCGTATCGCTCCTCGGCACGGTAGAAGTACATGAATCCGCCGACCAGCATCACCGCCGCCCAGAGTACGGCGTACAGCCAGAGCTGGCCCGTCGCGTGTATGCCCAGCTTGTTCTCGACATGGTCGCGATACTCGCCGAGGAGCATGTGCCGGCTCAACTCGACGTACACGTATGCCGGATTGGCCTTCAGCAGCTCGGCGAGGAACGGGTATTCGGCGAGCTTCGAGCCGGGCTTCATCAGCGTCGGGAGGCTGAAGATGACGCCGGACATGTAGAGCCACGTCCGCATGACGAACGGCAGCAGCTGCGTGATGTCGCGGTTGAAGGCGCCCAGCCGCGCCATCACCATGCTGATGCCCACGTTGAACATGAGCTGCAGCGCCACCACGGGGATGAACAGCACCATGTCGAGGCTCAGCGGCTCACCGAACGCGAAGATGATCGCGAACAGCACGATCAGGGACAGCAGGAGCTGCTGGAACTCGACGATCGCGATCGCCAGCGGCAGCGTGGCGCGCGGGAAGTGCAGGGCCCGGATCAGCGAGAGGTTGTTGCCGACCGACTTCGCCCCCGAGGTGATGGACCGCTGCGTGAAGCCGAAGAGGAAGACTCCGGTCACGAGGAAGGGGATGAAGTCGGGCAGGCCGCGGCTGGTGTCCAGCAGCAGCCCGAAGATCAGGTAGTACACCGCCGCGTTGAGGAGCGGCGTCAACAGCTGCCATACCTGCCCGAGCCGCGAGTCGGTGTACATCGAGATGTTCTTGGCGGATGCGAACGCCCAGATGAAGTTCCGGCGAGCCCACACATCCTGGATGTACTTGCGCAGCGGGGGGCGCGCAGCGCTCTGCCTCAGCCCGTGTCGTGCGGCGTAGTCGGCCAGGGTCTCGTTCACGTGGAAAGGCTCCGCGATCGTGTCGACCGACTCGCCACCCGGGGAACCGAGCCGTTCCGGGTGACTCATGTCGCGAAGCCTATTGCAGTCGATGAGTCGAGAGTGACGTTCGCCCGCATGTGACCCCCGATTTGAGATCTTTACGGAATCATGTCGCCGTCCCTGGGGATACCCCGGACATGCGGGTCAACCACTCACGGAGCAGGATCCTGCCGTCACGGTCCGTCATACGGCGTCGTCACGAGCCGGTCCCCGCGCACCGCTCCGGGCCGCTGCTCAGGAGGCTCGGGCGGGTCGACCGGTGGGCGTTCGACCGGGTGGCGGCCGCGCGGCTGCGCGGCCTCGAGTACGTCCTGCCCCGCCTGTCGCGGATCGCCGACCACGGCGTGCTGTGGTTCACGACCGCGGGAGTGATGGGAATCACGGGCCGGCCCCGGCTGCGGCGCGCGGCGCTGCGCGGCTCGATCGCGGTCGCGGTGGCGAGCCCGGCCGTGAACCTGATCGGCAAGCAGGCGTTCCGCCGCAAGCGCCCCGTCGTGGACCTGGTGCCGCCGATCCGGATCCGCTGGAAGCTGCCGACCTCGCACGCGTTCCCGTCCGGCCACTCGGCGTCCGCCGCGGCGTTCGCGGCGGGCGTCGCGCTGGAGGCGCCGCGCCGGGTCGCGGTCCCGGTCGCGGCGGCGGCCGCGGCGGTGGCGTTCTCCCGCGTCTACACCGGCGCGCACTACCCGGGCGACGTCCTCGCCGGGCTCGGGGTCGGCGCGCTCGCGGCGTTCGGGACGCGCACGCTGTGGCCGGCCCGCCCGCCGGTGGCCGCGGCCGGGAGCGGCGGTGCGCGGGCGGAGGTCGCCGGCGACGGGCGCGGCCTGGTCGTCGTCGGCAACACCGGTGCGGGCGGCGGCGAGGCGGCCGCCGGGATCTCGCTGCCGGGGCGCCCGGAGGTGGCGCTCGCGCTGCTCGAACGGGAGCTGCCGGCCGCGGAGGTCGTCCGCCTGGAGCCGGACGACGACATCGACAAGGCGTTCGACGAGGCGGCCGGGCGGGCCGGGGCGCTGGCGGTCGTCGGCGGCGACGGCACCGTGAACGCGGCCGCGCGGGCGGCGCTGAAGCACGGCGTCCCGCTGCTGGTCGTCCCCGGCGGGACCCTGGACCACTTCGCCCGCGCGCTCGGCATCGAGTCGGCGGCGGAGGCGATCACCGCGTACCGGGGCGGCCGGCTCGGCCGGGTGGACGTCGCCTACGTCGCACCGGTGGCCGGCGGCCCGGACCGCGACGAGGAGCACCCGTTCCTCAACACCGCCGGCTTCGGCGCCTACACCGAGCTGGTGGACCGGCGCGAGAGGCTGCGGAAGCGGATCGGCAAGTGGCCGGCGCTCGCGGTGGCCGCCGTCCGGACGCTGCGGCACGCCGAGCCGGTCGAGCTGCTGGTGGACGGCCACCGGATGCGGGTCTGGCTGGCGTTCGTCGGCAACTGCGTGTTCGGCTCGCGGGGCGCCGCCCCGACCTGGCGCGGCCGGCTGGACGACGGGCGGCTCGACGTCCGGATGGTGACCACGGGGCGGCGCGTCCCCCGGGTCCGCGCGGTCGCCGCGGTCCTCGCCGGGCACCTGCACGTCACCCCCGGCTACCGGGAGTGGCGCACGAGCGGACTGGAGGTCGTCGCCCCGGACGGCGAGCTGCGGCTGGCGCGCGACGGCGAGGTCGCGACGCTGCCCGCGGCGGTGCGGTTCGGCAAGCGCCCCGGCGCCCTCGCGGTGTTCCTCCCCGCGGACTAGCGGGCGGACGGCACGTCACGATCGGCGCCCGGGTTGGTCGGGCGCCGGTCTTGTTCCGGTAAAGGGGTGGGAGTCGGCCCCGGAGGGACGGCAGGGTCCGGTGCAGGATCCCGGTGGGGGATCTTCGGGGGGTGAGTCGTGGGACGGACCCGGCCGGGCCGGTGCCGTCGCAGCCGCCAGCGGCAGCTGCGGCGCTGCGTCCGGCAGTGGTGGCCGATCGTGGCGGGGGCGCTCGCGACGACCGGGCTGCTGCTCGGCGCCTACCTGGAGGTCCCGCGCGAGCGGGGGGCGTCGGCGGCGCAGGCCGTCCCCGGCCGTCCCGTGCCCGGCCGGCCGGACGCGGCGCCGCCGCGGCGGCCCATGAGCACCTACACGACGCGGTTCAAGCCGGGGGAGCCGCGCGTCCGCAACATCGAGCTGGCGGCGCGGATCCTGGACGGGCACATCGTGGAGCCGAGGACGACGTTCTCCTTCAACGACGTCGTCGGGCCGCGCGTCAGGAGCCGCGGGTACGTGCCGGCGCCCGCCATCATGGGGGCGCGGCTGGTGAAGGACGTGGGCGGCGGCATCTGCCAGGTGTCCACGACGCTGTTCAACGCCGTGTTCCGGGCCGGGCTCGACATCCGCGAGTCGCGCGCGCACACGATGTGGATGCCGGAGTACCCGGAGGGGCGGGAGGCCGCGGTGTCCTATCCGCAGCTCGATTTCACGTGGAAGAACGACACCGACGCCCCCGTGCGGATCCAGGTGACCTACACGGGGTCGTCGCTGACGGTGAACCTGTGGGGCGAGCGCAAGTACGACGTGCGGTCGCGGACGTCCGAGCGGTACGGGTTCAAGCCGTACCGGACGGGCGTCGGGCGGGGCCGCAAGTGCGTCCCCATGGCCGGCCGGGAGGGCTTCGAGATCGACGTCTGGCGGACGCTGTACTCCGGGGGCCGCAAGGTGCGCCGTGAGAGGTTCCACACCGAGTACCGCCCGCAGCCGAAGGTGACGTGCGTCTGACCCGGCGGCCCGCCACGCGGCGGCCGGGTCGCCGCGTGGCAGTGTGAGGGTATGGAGGGAACAGTCGAACTGGGGCCGGAGGACGGGCGGCTGCTGCTCAGGACGGGCCGCAGCGGGCTCGGCCGGCGGGCGGGGCACGACCTGACGATCGAGGCCACCCGGTGGACGGCGCGGGTCGAGGCCCGCGAGCCGCCGGACGCGTCGTCGGTCGAGGTCGCCGTCGGCGTGGACGGGCTGGAGGTCCGGGAGGGGACGGGCGGCGCGCTGCCGCTCACCGACCAGGACCGCGCGGACATCAGGAGGAACCTGCGCAAGATCCTTGATACCGGGCGGTATCCGGAGGTCGTGTTCGTCTCGACGGCGATCGGCGAGGACTTCGTCGAGGGCGACCTGACGATCATGGGGCGGACGAAGCCGGTGCGGATCCGCGCCTCGCGCGACGGCGACCGCGTGCGGGGCGCCGCCACGGTGACGCAGACCCGCTGGGGCGTCAAGCCGTACTCGGCGTTCTTCGGCGCGCTGCGGCTCGCCGACGACGTCGAGGTCGAGTTCGACCTCAGGCTCCCCGCCTAGCGCGGGCCGCGCGGGCGAACTGGTCGTCCAGGCTGCGCGGGAACGGCAGCATGCGGTGGCGCTCGCGCCAGGGCGCGAACTGGCGGACGGTGTTGAAACCGGCCGCGGTGATGATCCGGTCGACGTTCGCGCCTGGTCTGTGGGCGGGGTAGATGTCGAGATGCGCGATCCCTGCGGGAAGGTCGTGCGGTCTTTGGGGCGACACCAGGGTCATGGGGGGAGCGACCCTCTCGGCGGACGCCATGTCCTGCGCATAGGCGATGAGTTCCAGGATCTCTGCCTCGGGGCCGCTGTGGACGATGAGCCAGCCGTCCACGTCGATCGGTTCCGATGGGGGATCGGTGAGGGTGAGCGGTGAGACTTCGTCCGATACCTCGCGCAGGTAGGCGTCGTGGGCCGGGGCCAGGGGTTCCAGGACGAAGGTGCGGTCGAAACGCGGAGGGTCGGCGGGGAGGAGCGGCCGGTAGGCGTCCCAGCGCAGCAGCCGGGCCAGATGCGTGACCCTCGTGCCGGGCGGGAAGCGGGTGAGCTCGCCCTTGAGCCCGGCGGGGAACGCGTCCACGACCACCTCGTCCGGTGCGAGGCCCGCGGCGCTCTCCACGACCTGCCAGCCGCCCGCGACACGCGGATCACGCGCGAACGGCGACCCCGTCACCACGGTCACGGGGCCGTCCGGCGACAACGTGTGCAGGGCGGACCGGAGCCGCGTCAGATGGCCCAGCCCGTCCCCGGCCGCGTAGCAGACGATCATCGGGGCGGCGGCCGGTCACCGGGCCGCGCCGAGGACGGCCAGGTACCCGGCGGTCTCGGCGGCGGGCGTGAAGTCGCGGCGGACCCGCTCCGCGCCCGCCGCGCCCAGCTTCGCCAGCTCCTCGGCGCCCGCCCGCGCGGCCCGGTCGACCGCCGCCCGGCAGGCGTGCGCGTCCCCGGCCGGGAACGTGAACCCGATCTCGTCGTCCACCAGGTCGGCGAGCCCGCCGCCGTCCGACGCGAGCAGCGGCACGCCGAGCGCCGCCGCCTCCAGCGCGACGTTCGGCATCCCGTCGTAGAACGACGGCAGGGCGACCAGGTCGCAGCTCGCGTAGACGGCCGGGAGGTCGTAGCGGTCCATGAACGGCAGGAACGAGTGGGGGACGTCGCGCCCGGCCAGCCATTCCCGCACCGACTCCTCGACCTCGCCGACCAGCAGCAGGTGGAACCGGTCGGCGCGGCCCGACGCGGCGAGCGCGTCGAGGAGGAACCCGACGCCCTTCTTGACCTTGAGCTGCCCGATGAGGCCGATCGTGCGGCGGCCCGGCGCGACGTTCCCCTCCCGCCACGCCTCGCCCTTGGCCCGCTCGGACGGCAGGATCCGCCACTGCGCGGTGTCGACGCTGTTCGCCACGAACGCGACGGGGACGTCCGGGGCGAGCGCCGCCACCAGCGGCGCGTGCGACCGGGCAACGACGCAGACGCGGGACGAGGCGCGCAGCGCGTCCGCCAGCACCCCGCGCCGCCGCATCGAGAACACGCCGACGTCGATGTCGTTGCCGCGCAGCAGCGTGACCAGCGGCGCGTCCAGCAGCGCCGACAGGACGGGCGCCGCGAGCATCGCGTACACGCCGCCGAACGCGACCACATGGCTGTAGCCCGCCGGGTTCTCGGCGTTGATCGTCGTCCACAGCCGGCGCAGCGCGTGCTCGGAGTCGTCCCCGAGCGGGGCGGTCAGCAGCCGCCCGCCGTGCTCGCGCCGCACGCCCCACGGGCGGGCGCGGCGGGTCAGGTGGGCGACGTCGAGCTCGACGCCCGCGCCGCGCAGCCCCCGCACGATCCGGTCGCACGACTGCGCCATGCCGCCGCGGCTCGGCGGGTAGTGCTCGGTGAGCCACAGGACGCGCGGCATCAGCTGTCCACGAACCCGGTGTCGTCGTCCGGCCCCCAGTCGCCCCCGTACGAGAAGTCGTCACCCGGGTTGAACGCCCCGCGGTCGTACTCGTCGAACGCCGAGTACCAGTACACGTCGTTGTAGGCCTCGGAGCTGCTCCGGTAGTAGCGGCGCCGGTACCCGCCCGCCCACGCCGGGTGGTGCGGGTCCTGCGTCCCGTACCCCTGCGCGGCCGCGCACTCTGGGCACAGCCCGCCCTGCGCGGCGTGCGCGGCGCAGACGGCGCGGCGGCACTGCGGGCAGGACGCCACCGCGGCCTGGCCGCAGCGTCCCAGCACGAAGAATCCGGTCGTCACACCGCAGCGGGTCACTTGGTCCTCCTCGCGGCCGCCGCGCCGGGCGGCGTCCATCGGAACGGCTCCGTCGACACCTGCAGGATCAGGTCGACCAGCCCCTGGTCCTCCCGCGGGCCGGGGAACTTCCCGCTCGCCCGGATCACCGTCCGCCTGCCCTGCTTGACCTGGACCCGGACCCAGCCGGGCGGCGGCGACGGGGGCCGCTGGACGACCGCGTCCTTCGGCAGCCGCCGGGTGACCCGCACCAGCTGCACCGTCTTCGACTTGCTCTTGAGCTTGATCTTCCCGCGCGGGTTCCGCTTGCGGTAGGTGCGCCTGCGCACCCGGTCGGTCACCACGACGTCCAGGACGCTGCCGTCGCGCAGCTGCGCCCGCATCCGCAGCCACGGATCGAACGCGTACCACTGCTTCAGCCCGGAGATCGGCGGGCGGGAGGGCAGCGACTGCTTCGGGCCGTTCTTCTCCGGGACCTGCGCGCCGCGCATGTCCGCCGCCACGGCCAGCACCCCGTCCGGCGCCATGTCGGCGGCGAGCACCCGCAGCATCGGCACGAGCACCCCCGGGACGCGCTGGTGCAGCCGCCACTTCTTCCGCCTCACCACCGCGCCGTGGCCCGCGATGCTCGCGATCACCGGCTCCCACTCGTCCCGCGGCAGCGAGACGGAGAAGCCCTTCTCCAGCGTCAGCGACCTGTGCAGCGGATGGAACCGCGCGATGGCGGCCTTCTGCTTACGCCAGAACATGACATCCCACCTATCGGTCCAGCGTGCGGTAGACCTCGGCCAGCCGGGCGCGCGACCGCGCCCAGGTCAGGCTCTCCTCGATGTGCTCGCGGCCCCTCCGCCCCATCGCGGCGGCCTCGTCCGGGTACTCCAGCAGGATGCGCACGGCCCGGGCCAGCTCGGCGGGGCGGTCGGCCGGGACCAGCCGCCCGTGCTCGCCGTCCGCCATCAGCTCGCGCACCGCCGGCAGGTCCGAGGCGACGACCGGGACGCCCGCGGCCATCGACTCGATCACCTTCAGCGGCGCGCAGCCCTGGTCCAGGTTGCGGGCGCAGCCGGTCAGCGGCGCCACCGACGCCTCGGCGTGCGCCAGCCACGCGGCGACCTCGTGGTGCGGCAGCGTGAACCGCCAGTCGACCCGCTCGGCGACCCCGAGCCGCTCGGCCAGCCGCCGCGCCGGTTTCGCCCGCCGCTCCGGGACGGACGCGCAGACCACCAGCCGCAGCCCGGGCAGGTCGGCGAGCCGGGCGAACGCCCGCATCAGCACGTCCAGCCCCTGCCACGGTTGCAGGGCGCCGACATAGATGACATACCGTTCAGGCGCGTCGGCCGGGCGTTCGGTTTCACGGGGAACGTCGGCGCCGTTCGGGACCAGGTGGATCCGGTCGCCGGGCACGCCCCGCTCCCGGACGGCCTCGCCGATCACCCGCGACGGCACCACGACCGCGTCGCTGCGCTCCAGGCAGAACCGCTCCAGCTCGCGGATCTTGCCCAGCGTGCTCGGCGCCGCCCACGGCCACGTGTGGCTCATCTCGATGGACGGCAGGCCGTTGACCTCGTACACGACCTTGTGGCGGCGCCCGTCCGCGACCGCCGGGAGCGCGCTCCACGGATCCCGGACGTGGCAGACCTCCAGGGTCTCCCAGTGCGGCGCCAGATGGTGCGCGACCCACTCGGAGAACGCCTCGGCCCGGTCGATCAGGTTGGGGATCCGCGCGTCGAACCGCGCGATCTCCCGCGTCCCCTCGCGCTGGTAGCGGGGCAGGCCGCCACCGCCGATCACGCCGAGGAGCCCGCCGCCGTACCGCGCGAACAGCTCGTCGGCCATCTGCGCGATGTGCACCGCCGACCCTTTGCTGGACGGGAACCGGTCGAACGCGACATAGGCCGCCCTATGCCTCACCCGACCCGCACCTCCTCCACCGTCCGCAGTGCCCGATGCCAGGCGATCTGGTCGTCGAGCCCTTCCGCGAGGCCGATCGCGGGCGTCCAGCCCAGGAGCCGCCGGGCGCGCCCGATGTCGGCCCACGTCCGGGACGCGTCCCCGGCCACCGGCGTCTCCCGCCGGATCTCCGCCCGGACGCCGAGGGCGCCGGTCAGCATGGCGACCGCGTCCCGCACGGCCACATGCTCCTGATGACCGACGTTGATGGCGATACCGGGCGGCAGCTCCTCGGCCGCCGCCGCGAGCGTCGCGATGACGACGTCCCTGACATGGGTGAAGCTGCGCGACCTGAGCCCGTCCCCGAACACGGGCAGCGGACGCCCGTCCAGCGCCGCCTCCACGAACCGGTGGAACGCCATGTCGGGCCGCTGCCGGGGCCCGTAGACGGAGAAGTACCTGAGCAGCACGGTGCGCAGCCCGGCCTCCGCCGCCAGCCCGGCGAGCCGCTCCACCTCGGCCTTGCTGACCGCGTAGGGGCTCTCGGGCCGCAGCGGGTCGTCCTCCCGGTTCGGCCTGCGCCCCGCCGACCCGTA
>NZ_JBIQHY010000083.1:19331-32031 GCF_044508335.1 Actinomadura sp. | reverse complement strand
CGGGGCGGGTCAGGGCCCGAGCTTCTCGGCGAGGATCTTCAGGTGTGTCTCGCGGGCCTCGGCGTGGCGGCGGCGGCCGGCCTCGGTGAGCTGGACGAAGACGCCGCGGCGGTCGTCCCTGCAGAGGTCGCGTGTGACGTAGCCGTTCTTCTCCAGGCGGGCGACCGTGCGGGACAGTGCGCTCTGGCTGAGCCACATCGCCGCGGCGATCTCCTGCATGCGGCGCTTCTCACAGTCGAGATCGACCAGGCGGTCGAGGGTCTCGTACTCGCTCATGCTCAGGCCGTGGGCCTCCTGGAGGGCGCGGTCCAGAGCGCACGCGACCGTGTTGTAGCAGGTCGCCAGCTCGCGCCACCGGTCGACCAGAGCAGCCTTCGCCTCCATGGCGCGGATCGTACCATGCGCGCGCATCAGATGCATCCACATTAAATTCCGAAGAATTTAGTGCGTGGACATTTGATGCATGTGCATGTACTGTCCTGCGACGTGGCTATCACCGACACCTCACCTGTCATCACCGTCCGTCCGCCGGACGCCGAGCGTGCGCCGGCCGAACAGATCTGGACTCCCCGGCTGTGGGGGATCCTTGCGGTCCTGTGCGCCGTGATGTTCCTCGACGGGCTCGACGTCTCGATGGTGGGCGTCGCGCTGCCGTCCATAGGCACCGAGTTGGGCCTCTCCACCACGTCGCTGCAGTGGATCGTGAACGGGTACGTCCTCGGCTACGGCGGCCTGCTTCTGCTCGGCGGGCGCACCGCCGACCTGCTGGGACGCCGCCGGGTCTTCCTGGCCGCACTCGCCGTGTTCGCCGCCGCATCACTGGTGGGCGGGCTGGTGGACAACGGCACCCTGTTGATCGTCACCCGTTTCGTCAAGGGGCTGGCGGCCGCCTTCACCGCCCCCACCGCGCTGTCCATCCTGACCACCACGTTCCATGAGGGACCTGCGCGGAACCGCGCACTGTCGGTGTTCTCCGTCTTCGGCGCCAGCGGTTACTCGTCCGGGCTGATCCTCGGCGGTGCGTTGACCAGCTTCGGCTGGCGGTGGACGTTCCTGACGCCCGTCCCGCTCGCGATCATCGCGCTCGCCGCGGGATTCGCGCTGATCCCGCGGGACCGGCCCGCGGCCGGCGGCGGCCACGACATCGTCGGCGCCGTGACGCTGACCGGCGGCATGCTGCTCGCCGTCTACACCGTCGTGTCCGCACCCGACCGCGGCTGGCTCGACCCCGTCACCCTCGGGTCCCTCACGCTCGCGATCGCGCTGCTGGCGGGCTTCGTGTTCACCGAGAACAAGGTGCGGCACCCGCTGATCCGGCTGGGCATCCTGCGGATCGGCTCCATCATCCGCGCCAACCTGAGCATCGTCGCGCTGTTCGGGTCGTACCTCAGCTTCCAGTTCATGATGACGCTCTACCTGCAGGACGTCCTGCGCTGGTCGCCGCTGAAGATGGCGATGGCCCTGCTGCCCGCCGGGCTGCTCGTCGCCTTCGGTTCCCCGTTCGTCGGGCGCCTGATCGACCGGTACGGGACGCCGCGTCTGATCATCAGCTCCATGACGTCGCTCAGCCTCGGCTACGGCTGGTTCCTGGCCACCGCCGGGAACGCTCCGCACTACATCTTCACGATCCTGCCGACGATGCTGCTGCTGGGCGGCGGGTTCGCGTTCGGGTTCAGCTCGATCATGGCGCAGGCGACGGACGGGATCGACGACTCCGAGCAGGGGCTCGCCTCCGGCCTCGTCCAGACCTCGGGCCAGGTCGGCGCCGCCCTGGTCCTCGCCGTGGTCACCGCACTCGTCGCGGGCGGGACCGCCGCCGGCGGCGATGGCTTCGCCGAGTTCCACCCGGGCGTCAACCTGGTCAGCGCCGTCGCGGTCGTCGGCCTGGCACTGAACTTGATCCCTCTGCTGCGCCGCTACCGCCCCAAGCACACCTGATCACCCCCCAACCTGCGGGGGAGCGCCGCCCTGGGCGCTCCCCCGCACTTGCGCGCTCGGCGCCGTACGAGGCTGCCCGACGTGTGTTGGTTGTGCGCTGGGCGTTTGCAGGCATTAGCGCCTCCTGTGGCTGTTGTGGTCGAGGCGCGGGGTCTCACTTGGTGCTGTGACGGGGGTGTGAGCATCCTCGGTGGGTGATGTGTTGCGGTGCGGCCGCTTGCGGCTGCTGTTGTGGCCGGGCGTGGCTGCCTCCGGTGGATGCTGTGGCCGGGCGTGGCGACCCCGCGGGCTGCTTTGCCGGGGATGTGGGCGTCTGGGAGTGGGGTGTTGTGGTGAGAACGGGGGTGGACTTGGCGAATGCTGGGGTTGGCGTGCTTGCGCCCCCCGGCAGGGTGTGCCGGGGGGCGGTTGTGGTTACTTTCGGCGTTTCCAGAACGGGGTGCGGGGTGGGGTTTGGCCTGTGAAGTCGGTCAGGACCTGGATGGTGCGGCTCCAGTGGTCGTTGATGGTGGGTTGGTCTGCGGTGGGCTGTAGGCGGCGTAGGTCGTCGCGGAGGGTCACCAGGGTGGTTGCGTCCAAGTACTGGGCCTCCATGCGCTGGATGATCGAGTCGAGCATCGGGATGAGTTCGGCCAGCAGGTAGTGGGCGCGCTGGTCCTCCGGCAGTTCCCGGAGGCGGTCGAGGACGTTGGACAGTTCCTGCTGGAAGCCGGTGAGGGCGGGGACGCTGCCGGACCGGCCGGGGGCCGGGCCTCGGCCGGCCGATCTGCCGAAAGGGCGGCCCGAGGGCGGGGCACCGGGGGCCGGGCCGCTGTACGGCGGTGGGGCCGCACTTGCGGAGGGGGGCATGCCGGCGGGCATGCCGCTGGGGGCCGGCGGGGGTGCGATGGGCGCCGGTGCGGCCGCGAATGCGGCATGTGCGGCTCGTGGGGCGGGTGCGGGCGCCGCCCAGCCTCGGGGGGATTCCACCGGCTGGACGACCTGGTGCGGGGTTCCGCCCTCGGTCACCACCCGGCTGTCCACGGCCACGAATGCCGTGAAGCGGCAGAGGACGCCGAAGCGGAGCGAAGTCTCCACGATGCGTCGTTCCAGGTCGTCGGCGCCGCCCACCGTGTAGCGGTCTTCGAGGTCCCGCAGGTGGGCGCGGGCCCAGATTGAGGTGGTGGCGCGGTCGGTCGATGTGATGCCGGTGGCGCGCTGCTCCCAGGGGGTTCCGTCTGAGGCCGTGCCTCGGATGGAGAGGGCGCCGGACGGGGAGCCGCGGAACCGGCCGGTGATCACCAGGGGCACGCCTGGGAACAGCGCACCGAGGCGGGCCGGGGCCACGGAGTCCGGGACGATCTCCAAGCCGTCCGCCTGCAGGGTGAGGCCGGTCGCGATCGGCGCGGCGATCCGGTGGTGGATGTGCTCCATCGCCTCGTCGAGGCGGTCCTCGGATTCGACGAGTTCGCAGCGTCCCCGGCCGATGGAGGCGAGCCGGTTCAGGAAGCCGGCGTTCACGGCCTGGTCGATGCCGACCGTGTGGACGCGGACGCCGTGGAGCCGTGGTTCCAGGTGGGCGAGGAGCTGGTCTTCGTTGCCGACCTGCCCGTCGGTGATGAGGACGAGCACGCGGTCGCGGGTGGAGTCGGCGAGCAGGCGGCAGCCTTCGTCGAGCGGGGTGAGCATCTCCGTGCCGCCGCGGGCGTCCAGCGTCGCCAGGTGCTCTACGGCGCGGAACCGGTTGCGGTCGGTGCCGTCCGCGAGGGCGGCGCCGAGGTCGCGGGGGCGTTCGATGACGGTGTCGAAGGAGAGGACGGCGAACCGGTCCTCAGCGCGGAGCGTGTCGACGATGCGGGCCGCGGCGCGGCGGGCGGCGACCATCTTCCATCCGTGCATGCTGCCGGAACGGTCGAGGACGAGGACCACGTCGCGCGGGCTCGGCCTGGCGTCGCCGGAGGGCAGCACGGTGAAGTTGAACGTCCCCTCGTCTCCCGCCTCGTCGGGGACGAGGCAGAGGGCCGCGGCCTCGTGCGGGGCGAAGTCGAGGCGCAGGATGAAGTCGCGGTCGAGGCGCTCGCCCGGCTGCAGCCGGATGGTCGTACGGTCGCCGTCGGCCTCCTCGCCGACTACGTGCAGGGCGGACCGGATCGCGGTCAGGGGAAGCCCGGCCGCATCGATGTCGACAGTGACGGCCAGGCGCACCGGGTTGGGGAAGCCGGGCAGGAGGACGGGCGGGCTGATGCGGGACGCGTCCGGTACGGCGTCGGTGTCGTCCGCCACCCCTGGGCCGGTCCGCTCGCCGTCCAGCGGGGCGCCCGGGATGTAGCGGGGGGCCACCACGAGCGGGAAGCGGAACGTCGCGCTGGAGGCCGACTCGTGCGGCAGCGGCTGGTCGAGCGTCAGCCTGATGGTCACCCGTTCGCCCGGCAGGATGTTGCCGACCCGCATGCTGAACACGTCCGGCCGGTCTTCCTCGGCGATCGCGGCGCGCCGGCCCGCGGCGATGGCGGCGTCGTAGTCCTGCCGGGCCTGGGCGCGTTCTTTCAGCGTCCCTTCGATGACGCGGTCCGCGGCTTCCATGCGGAGGGCGGTCACGGCGGCGCGGTCGGGGAGAGGGAAGATGTAGGTGGCCTCGAGCGGCATGTCGAACGGGTTGCGGAAGCCCTGGACGACCTCGATGCCGGCGGCGAGACCGGTGATCGACGCGTGCACGCCGACGGAGTCGAGCGGCAGGTTGCCCTTGTCGGTGCTGAGCGCGCCGAGCCCGCGGTCGGAAGCCGCGGGTTCGGTCTCGGGTAGCGGCAGGATGCGCACGGTCACTGGGACCTCCGGAAATTGGCTTCGGGCGGATGTGCGGGGCTTTCGGCGGGGGTGACGAGACCGCGCCGGCGTAGCTCGGCCAGCAGCGGCCGCGCGGCGGCGTCGATCGCGGCGAGGTCGTCGTCGCTGAGGGCGGGACCGTCCAGGAGGAGGGTGAGACCGGGGGCCAGCCGGACTCCTTGGACGACTGCGGGCAGCGGCGTGCCGTAGCCGGCGGAGACGGTCGCTGTCTCGCGGTACGACACGTCAGGTCGGACGGCCCAGAAGTTGGCCTTTTCGGCGGGCGTTCCGTCCTTCGAGGCCCGTGGAGCCGTCGTGGATTCCGGCGCTTCCCGCCTGTGAGCGCGAGTGGTGGGCCTTCCTTGGTGCGGCGAACCCGTCGGGATCCCGGGCGGGTTCGCGCTTCCGGAGTCGCCGGCTCGGGCGGTCGGCCCTGGACCGCCCGCGGCGGGGGCCGCAGTCTGCGGGTGGTCGTCCGAGGAGGGCGGCGAGCCGGCCGGGAGTGGGGCGTCGCCTGTCGTGGTGGACGGGTCGGCGGGGAGGGCGGCTATCCGGGCGAGGGCCTCGTCGGTGGCGGCGGCGAGTTCGACCTGGATCTCCGCGATGGACCGGCCCTCGGCCTGGCGGCGTTTCACCGCGACCAGCTGGAGGAGGTGGCGGGGCCCGTACAGCGCGATACGGCCGCGGCGGCCGAGCGGCGGGTCGACCAGGCCGATCGTGGTGTACCAGCGGATCAACCGGGTGTTGGGGAGATCGCGCACCCGGCCGCTGACCTGCGCGGCTCCGTCTGCCGCGAGGGCGGCGGCGGCGCGTTCCGCCAGCTCACCGATCGTCCAGGTGTCGTCCATGGCTCGATGATGACACTGTCATCGTGACAGTGTCAAGCAGAATCGAAGATCGATTGCGTTCGGGGCGGGCGCGGCGCCTCGGGTGCTCGCTCGGCGTCCGTGCGATCGGCCGATGCGGCTTCTTCGTCGATCATGAAAACGGTCTTGATGCGAATAGGTCGGCCGAATTCGACACTTCACCGTTCGTCATGTCCCGATCGCTCGTTGATAGGTCGACCTGGTCACGGCAATCAACTGATACTTGCAGGATGTCGGCCATACCGCCTAAAGCTCTTATTTGCGACACTCCATGAGAGTTGACCGGATAGCGCAAGAACGATGTTCGGTGCCCGAGTTTGATCTTCTGAAATGGCCAGTAAAGAACCCGGGAATCCTTTACCTTTTCTGGTATGAACGACCATCTCCTGGTCGAGGCGCTACGCGAGCGCGATCCCGGCGCCACGGCCGCGGTGTACGACGCCCATGCCCACCGGCTCTACGCGTACTGCTGGTTCCGGTTGCGGTGCCGTGACACGGCGCAGGTCGCCCTGCGCGACACGTTCATCGTGGCTGAGGCGCACATTGGCAAGCTGCGCGATCCCGACCGGTTCAGGCCGTGGCTCTACGCGATCGCCAGGCTGGAGTGCGAACGGCGGATGCCGCCCAGGGCCAAGGTGCCGGACGTGCCGGTCGCCAGCCATGACCAGGAGGACGTCGACCAGCGCATCACGGCATGGCACGCGGTCCTGGCGCTGCGTCCGTTCAGCCGGGACATCCTGGAACTGAGGACCAGGCGCAGGCTTTCGGTCCTCGACCTGGCGGCAGTGTTCGGCCTGTCCCTGCGAGACGCCCAAGAGGCGCTGGACCTCGCGCACGGCGAACTGGAAGAGGCGCTAACGGCGGTGATACTCGCGCAGCAGGGGCCTTATGGCTGCACCGAGCGCGCGATGCTGCTGCGAGAACGCTCCGACGAGCTCACACCCGATCTGAGTAGGCGGCTGATGGAGCACGCAAAGGCGTGTTCCGCATGTGGAGCGTTCCGTCCCAAATCCGTGTCGGCCAAGAAGGTGTACGGGCTGCTGCCGGATCCGCGACCGGCGGCGGAAATGCGGCTGCGGGTGATGAGCTGCTTCCAGGACCCGGAGCTGGTCGGTTACAGGCTCTTCGTGGCTACCCGCGTCACCGAGTTCACCTCTGACGGTTTCCCTGTTGCCGCCTCACGGTCGGGGCGACGGGTCCGTTCTGCCGGCGGGCGCTCACGGTCCGGGCGCTTCCACAAGGGTTCGGCTGCGACGGACGAGGCCGGCGTCCGCGCGCAGGTCATCCGGGCGGCCATGGTGCTGGCGGTGGTGGCCGTGCTGTCCGGAGGCGGGGTCGGCTCAATGTACGGGCTCCTGGGCCCGGCCCGGAGGTCCCCGGAGACGACGGCGGATCCACGTCCGACAGTGATCCCGGGTATCTCGCAGGAGCCTCAGACGGGGCGGCGATCCGAGACGTCGCCGGGGCTGGGAACTCTTGAGGCCGCCCCCGTGTCCGCCACATTCCCGCTCGGCGCGCGTGCGTCGTCCGCGCCAACGACCGCCCTGTCCGAACCGCCCCTGGTGCCGGTCTCCGGGACGGAGCCGACCGGCGCCACAGGCGTCCTCGCGGTCTCACCCCTCTTCCTTGACTTGGCAGGGGGTTCGGACGGCTCCATAGAGGTGCGCGCAGAAGGCGGACCACTGACGTGGAAGGCGAAGACGCGGGGACCGATTCGAGTCCAGCCGTCATCGGGGCATCTTCAAGCCGGCCAGACCATGACCGTGCTCGTCCACGTCTCGCGGCGTCCGGACGCGCACGGGGAGGGCGCCATCACCTTCCAGCCAGGGGCGACCCAGGTGCATGTCACGTGGCGGCAGGACGCGCCACCAGCCGCCGGACCCTCGCCTCAGCCAACGGACTCCGACCCCACGACTCCTTCTACGCCGCCCAGCACACAGCGGCCGGGCAGCCCGAAGCCGACGCCACCCGAGACGCAGCGGCCGGAGAGCCCTCAGCCGTCCCCATCGGAGCCCACGACGCCCGTTCCGACACCGTCCTCCAGCAACCCCCCAGAGCCGACGCCGTCTCCGACGGAACGCTCGTCCGAAAGCGCCTCCCCGACCGCGACCGCGACCCCCACCGCATGACCACGATCTCCACTGCATGACGAGGAAACCTCCGACAGTTGAACCGCGGTAGGAGTGGCGGAACTACTGGCCATTGCCCGAGACAACTACTCTTCGTAGGTGATCGTTTGCGCTAAGCAGTGCATCCCCGGGGGAGGACGTGCTCATGGCATCTGGCGCAGCAGACACCCGCCGCCGTCGTGCGATACCGCCCCCTGCACGGAGCACGACGCTGCGGCTGGTCGCCCTCACCTCCGGCCTTGCGATCGGAATGAGCCTGCTGGTGCCGGTGGCGTCCGCGCGTCCCTCCGCTGACCCCGGCCCCAGCGCCCGGGACGTGGAACGGAGCGAACGCCAAGTAAGGGAGCGGGCGGCAGAGGTCGGCCGGACGAAAGCCAGACTCGCCCAGGCGGACGGTGAACTGCACCGGCTCGCCGCCGCCGCGGAGGCCGCGATAGAGCGGTACAACGGCGAACAGGTGAAACTGGCCCGCTCGCAACAGTCCTACAGGGACGCTCAAGGCCGCCTTGCGGAGGCCGACGAACGCGTGGAACAGACCAGGGCGGAACTGGCGTCGTTCGCTGCCCGGGTCTACCGGGACAACACCGGATACGACCAGATCTCGTCGGCGCTCGTCGGAGACGGCGGTCCGCAGGGATTCATGGACCGCGCCGGCATGGTCGAGATGCTCGCCAAACGGCGAACCGCCATGGTCCGCCGGGTCGAGGCGTCCAAGACCGTCGCGGACGTGTTCCGCCGCCAGGCGGACACCGCCTTGAAGGAACAGCAAGCGGCCACCCGACGTGCGGACGAGGCCAGGCGGGTCGCGCAGGAGGCCGTGGCGAGGCAGCAGGCGTCCGTACAGCGCATCGAAGCTGAAAAGCGGCGCCTGGAGCGTCGGCTCGGTGCCGCGCAGGCCCGCGCCGCACGAGTCAAGCGCGCGCGGGAAAAGGCCCGCGAGAAGGCAGAGGCACGGAAGGCCCGCTCGCTCCTCACCGCCTCCAGCCCTTCGGTCGCGGGGCTGACCTCGTCCACGCGCGGCGCCATCGCGGCCAGGGCGGCGCTCAAATGGCTCGGCACACCGTACTCATGGGGCGGAGGCAACGCGTTCGGGCCCAGCTACGGGGTTGAGCAGGGCGCGGGCACGGTCGGGTTCGACTGCTCGGGCCTCGCCATGTACGCGTGGAACAAGGCCGGTGTACGGCTCGACCACTGGACCGGCACTCAATGGACGTCCGGCCCCCATGTCCCGATCAGCGCGCTGCGTCCGGGAGACCTCGTCTTCTTCGCCACGGATCCGTCGGACCCGGGCACCATCCACCACGTCGGCATCTACATAGGCGACGGCCGGATGGTGGAGGCTCCCTACACGGGCGCCAGGGTCCGCATATCGAGCATCTACCGGAGCGACCTGATCGGCGCTACGCGCCCGTCCGGATGAGCATGGCCTCCGTACAGCGGCAGGGACGGCGAAACCCCTCCCGCGCGGCGTTCCGCACGGAAGGGGTCCCTCGCGAGTCGCGTCGCGGAGCGGCGGGGAGCGGATCAGCGCCGTCCGTGATTCCCGGCCCGTCCCGTCGTCCCCGGCAGGGCCCCGGCATGGCCCGGCCGGTCAGCGGGCGGCCGGGCGGCGCTCAGTGGCCGCCCTGATCCGCGGCGCGCTTGAGGGAACGCTCGATCTCCAGTTCGGCTTCTACACGCCCCACCCAGCTGGCGCCGTCGACGGACTTGCCGGGTTCCAGGTCCTTGTAGACCTCGAAGAAGTGCTGTATCTCCAGCCGGTCGAACTCCGCCACGTGATGGATGTCGCGGAGGTGCTCCATACGGGGGTCGGTGGCGGGCACGCACAGGACCTTGTCGTCACCACCGGCCTCGTCGGTCATCCGGAACATGCCCACCGCGCGGCAGCGGATCAGGCACCCGGGGAACGTCGGCTCCTGGAGCAGGACGAGCGCGTCGAGCGGGTCGCCGTCCTCCCCTAGGGTGTCCTCGATGAACCCGTAGTCGGCCGGGTACTGCGTCGAGGTGAACAGCATGCGGTCGAGCCGGATGCGCCCCGTCTCGTGGTCCACCTCGTACTTGTTCCGCTGGCCCTTCGGGATCTCAATGGTGACGTCGAAATCCAAGATGTCCTCCGCTCCCTGCGCGCTCGCAGTGAATAGTGTCTCGGGAGCCCGTGGGTGAGGCCGGCCCCACAGGGCTGGGTGTTCCCTCGTATAAGGATGTCGCACGTTGGTGAGTGCTGAGTGGGAGAGGGGCGGTCACGTGCCTGGACGGGGCCGAGCCCTCGTGATCCTGTCGCTGTCCCTCCTTAACGTTTTCACCGTCACCGCCGGGCTGGCAGTGGCGAAACTCACACCCGACCGGCATCTGTCCCCGCAGCCGCCGAGCGTGGCGGCGCGCGACCTCGTGCGCGTCCCGGCGTCGTCGGTCGTGGTCCCCGCCGCCGATCCCGGTTCGGGCCGCCCACCTAACCCGTCCGTCCTGGCTGGACGGCTGTCGGCGCTGATCGGCGGCCCGCAGGCGAAGATCAATGCGGTGGTGGTCGACGCGGAGACGCGGCGGCCCCTGTACGAGCTGCGGGCCGACCGGCCCGCCACCCCCGCGTCGACGACGAAACTGGCGACGTCGGTGGCGGCGCTGGCGACGGTCGGACCGGCGCACCGGATCACCACGCAGGTCGTGCGCGGCACCGGCGGCGGGATCGTACTGGTCGGAGGCGGGGATCCTACCTTGACGGCTCTTCCACCGCGTCCGGGGGCCTCGCATCCGCCCTATGCGTCGCTCCGGGAACTGGCCCGTCAGACGGCTTCCGCTCTCAAGGCGTCCGGTGTGGGCCAAGTACGGGTCGACTACGACGTGTCCGCGTATCAGGGGTCCCGTACGGCCGCTGGGTGGAAGCCCAATTACCTACCGGACGGCGAGGTCGCCCCGGTGACCGCGCTGACTGTGGACGAGGGGCGTGTCTCCCCCCTGGACCCGTCCAAGAAGACACGGGTTTCGGATCCACCTGCCTCCGCGGCGAAGGAGTTCGCGCGTCTGCTGACCAGAGAAGGGGTTCAGGCCAAGGCCGGGCGCAGGACGGTCGCTCCGCAGGGGGCGGCACGGCTCGGGGCCGTCCAATCACCGCCGATGTCCGCTCTGGTGGAGCATCTACTGACCGAGAGCGACAACGATGTGGCTGAAGCAGTGGCTCGCCAGGTCGCCATCAAGATGGGGCGTCCGCCGACGTTCGCGGGTGCCGCGCAGGCCGTCCGGCAGGTTCTGGCCAGGCTCGGTGCGGCGGAGGGCGTGTCGGTCAACGACGGCAGCGGATTGTCGCCACGGAACCGGATCTCACCGATCGCCCTCGCACGGATCGTCTCGCTGGCCGCCGGCGAGAAGCACCCAGAGCTCCGCTCGGTCATCACGGGGCTGCCCATCGCAGGGTTCTCGGGCACTCTGAGCCCGCCGCGCTACACGAGTGCGTCCAGCAGGGCGGGCGCGGGGATGGTGCGGGCCAAGACCGGCACTCTGGCGGGTGTCAGCACGCTGGCCGGGCTCGCCTACGACGCCGACGGCCGACTGCTCGCGTTCGCCTTCATGGCGGGGGACGGGAAGGGGCCGGTCGATCCGGGCAAGCTTGACCGACTGGCAGCCGCGGTGGCCGCCTGCGGCTGCGGCTGACCCGGCGTACTACCGGACATGTCGCGCTCTGCAGGAGATAACGCGTGTGGCCGGGATCGTACGGGAGATAACCAGAACGGTTGTTCGTTGAACGACCCAGCAGGGGCGCCTCGGCGCCGTCTCCGAAACGTACGGTGGAGTACATGAGCGCCTCAATGATCGACTGGAACGTGGCCGTTCAGGCCGGAACCCGGCTCGTCAGGCCGGGGCCGCAGGTCAGCTATGACGAGGCCCGTGAGGTCGTGACGGAGCTGCGCGAGCTGTCGAAGGCCGCCCACGGCCATGTGCGGGACTTCACCGGCATGGCCTCCGAACTCGACCCCGACCCCGCGACGATCGTGGACCGCCCCGGGTGGATCCGCGCGAACGTGGACGGTTTCCGGGTTGTGCTCGAGCCGCTCATCGAGCAGATGACCGAGCGGCGCGGCCCGGGCCCGCTCGGCGGTGCGGGGAGCGTGGTCGTGCAGGCCGTGGGTTCCCGCGTGACCGGTATGCAGGTGGGCGCGATCCTCGCCTACATGGCCAGCCGTGTCCTCGGGCAGTACGAGCTGTTCCTGCCCCCGGACCCGACAGGGCGTGCCGCGACCGGGCGGTTGACGTTGGTCGCCCCCAACATCGTGCACGTCGAGCAGGAGCTGGGTGTGGAGTCGCGCGACTTCCGCCTCTGGGTGTGCCTCCACGAGGAGACGCACCGCGCCCAGTTCACCGGCGTTCCCTGGCTGCGGGAGTACGTCCAGGACCAGATGACCAAGTTCCTGCTCGCCTCGGACCTCGACCCGGGCGCGATGCTCGACCGCATCCGGGACGCGGCCGAGGCCGTGGCGGACGCGGTGCGCGGCGGTGACGCCAACCTCATCGACGCGATCCAGAGCCCCGAGCAGCGCGAGATCCTCGACCGGCTCACCGCGGTGATGACCCTGGTGGAGGGCCACGGCGACTACGTGATGGACGCGGTCGGGCCGGAGGTCGTGCCGTCCGTCCAGCAGATCCGGTCGCGTTTCCAGGGGCGGCGCGAGGGCGGCACCAGGCTGGACAAGACGATCCGGCGCCTGCTCGGCATCGACCTGAAGATGAAGCAGTACGCGGAAGGATCGCGTTTCGTCAGGCGGGTCGTCGCCGACGTGGGCATGAGCGGCTTCAACCAGGTCTGGGAGGCGCCGGAGACCCTCCCCACGCACGATGAGATCAAGGAACCCGCCCTGTGGATCGCCCGTGTCGTCGGGCCCAAGGCCATCGATACACCGCCGCAGGCCAACGAAGCCTGAGCCTCACGAGAGTCCTCGTCGACCGTTGCCCTGGGCATGCCCCAGGGTTCGAGGC
>NZ_JBIQHY010000083.1:9500-19231 GCF_044508335.1 Actinomadura sp. | reverse complement strand
GCCACCAGGGCTGTCTGGTGGTAGACGTTTCACCATGGGGCCTGATCCGGCGGTGGCGGCGGTACGTCTCGCGGTGCGGCGGGTGCTCGACCGCCTGCCGCAGGACAAGACGGTTCTGGCTGCATGCAGCGGAGGCGCCGACTCCCTTGCGCTCGCCGGCGCGCTCGCCTTCGAAGCGCCCAGGGCCGAACGTTCCGCAGGCGGCGTGACCATCGACCACGGCCTTCAGGACGGCTCGGACGAGCGCGCCGACGCCGTAGTCCGCACCATGGCCGACCTCGGGCTCGACCCGGCGGGATCCATCGCGGTCACGGTCGACGGGCCGGGAGGCCCGGAGAACGCCGCTCGCGACGCCCGCTACAAGGCACTCGACGAGGCGGCTCAGCGGCTGGGGGCCGCGGCCGTGCTCCTCGGCCACACCCAGGACGACCAGGCAGAGACCGTCCTTCTGGGGCTGGCGCGCGGTTCCGGTGCCCGTTCCCTGTCCGGAATGCCCTCCGAGTTCACTCGGCAGGGCGTCCTCTATATCCGGCCCTTGCTGGACCTGGACCGCGCCACCACACGACGGGCCTGCAAGGCGATGGGCCTCGAACCATGGGACGACCCGCACAACGTCGACCCCTCCTACGCGCGCGTGCGCGTGCGGCACCAGGCCCTACCCGCCCTGGAGAAGGCTCTAGGGCCCGGAGTGGCCGAGGCGCTGGCTCGGACGGCCAGGATGCTCCGGGACGACGCGGACGCCCTGGACGACCTGGCAGCCCGCTCCTACGCCGAGCTGGAGGAACCCGGCGAAGACGGGTACCGGGTGGGGCTCCGCGTGGCGGGGCTCGAAGAGCTGCCCAGAGCGGTCCGCACCAGGGTGTTGCGGATGGCGGCGGTGAAGGCCGGCAGCCCACCGGGTACGCTCGCGGCGGTTCATGTCGATGCGGTGGACCGGCTGGTCACGGCCTGGCACGGGCAGCGGCACGTGGATCTGCCCGGGGGGCTCCGCGCCGTCCGGCGGTATGGGAAGCTGCTGTTCGGTCCGGCATGACCTCGCGTCGTGTGCGAACCGCCGCACGGCGCGTCCGCGGCGCGCACCGCGTACACGGCGCGTGCGGCGGTGTCCGTCCTGTGTCCGTCCCACCGGACGGGCGAGGCTGAGCGATGAGGGTGTTTTTGTGGACGAGAAGGACCTGGGCGCCGACCTGGCGAAAGTGCTGATCCCCGAGAGCGACCTGCAGGCCAAGGTGCGGGAGCTCGCCGAGCAGATCGACGCCGACTACGCGGGCAGGGACCTGCTGCTCGTCGGGGTCCTCAAGGGCGCCGTCATGATCATGGCGGACCTGGCGCGGGCGCTGCACTCGCCCGCCTCGATGGACTGGATGGCGGTGTCGTCCTACGGCTCGGGCACGAAGTCGTCCGGCGTCGTGCGCATCCTCAAGGACCTCGACACCGACATCCTCGACCGGCACGTCCTGATCGTGGAGGACATCGTCGACTCCGGCCTCACCCTGTCGTGGCTTGTGAGCAACCTTCGTTCGCGCGGCCCCGCCTCCCTTGAGATCTGCGCGCTGCTGCGCAAGCCGGAGGCGGTCAAGACCGACATCGAGGTGAAGTACATCGGTTTCGACATCCCCAACGAGTTCGTCATCGGGTATGGGCTCGACTATGCGGAGAAGTACCGGAACCTTCCGTTCGTCGGGACGCTGGCGCCGCACGTCTACGGCGGCGACGGGGCCTGATCCGCCCCTGGGAGGCAGGGCCGGTCAGAGCCTCGCAAGCCGTCCCAGGGAACAAGGAACCGTGACGAATCGTTGCAAGGATCGTTGACGGGTATATGGAAGGGATGCGGGAGAACGGCTCGGCTGCGTCTCCTGCGCCTGCGGTGTACCGTCGGTGTCCCGGACCCGGTTCGGGGAGCGATATGAGGGAAGCCGCCAGGATGGGTCCGAAGCCCTGGGCGACGGGCCTTTCGTTGGACGCATTGTTGGTCGCAGTGGCGTTCGTCCCCCGGGACGGGCGGGGATCGCACACAGACGTTGGTCAGGAGGGACGGGCCCCGTAGGGGTAACCGGATAAATGGACGTGAAGCGCTACTTTCGCGGGCCGCTGCTGTGGATCCTGCTGTTCGGCATCTTGGTCGCCCTCGTCATGTGGGGCGTCAACCCCGGCCGTTCGTTCGAGAAGGTGGACACCTCCAAGGTGGTCCAGGAGATCAACGCCGGCCAGGTGAAGTCGGCCAAGATCGTTGACAAGGACCAGCGGATCGAGGTCACCCTCCACAACGACAAGCGCCAGCAGGCGTCCTGGGTCGACGGCCAGGGGCTCCAGCTGCAGCAGGAGCTCCAGAAGCAGGCCGACGCGGGCAAGCTCCCCGGCGGCTACAACGTCGATGTCCCCAAGCAGAGCTTCTTCCTGAACCTGCTGTTCAGCCTGCTGCCCATCGTGGTCATCGTGCTGATCTTCCTGTTCATCATGAACCAGATGCAGGGCGGCGGCTCGCGGGTGATGAACTTCGGCAAGTCCAAGGCCAAGCTCATCACCAAGGACACCCCGAAGACCACCTTCGCCGACGTGGCCGGGGCCGACGAGGCCCTGGAGGAGCTGGAAGAGATCAAGGACTTCCTGCAGAACCCGGCGAAGTTCCAGTCGATCGGCGCCAAGATCCCCAAGGGCGTCCTGCTGTACGGCCCTCCGGGCACCGGTAAGACGCTGCTGGCGCGCGCCGTGGCCGGCGAGGCCGGCGTGCCGTTCTACTCGATCTCCGGCTCGGACTTCGTGGAGATGTTCGTCGGCGTCGGCGCGTCCCGCGTCCGCGACCTGTTCGAGCAGGCCAAGACCAACGCCCCGTCGATCATCTTCATCGACGAGATCGACGCCGTCGGCCGGCACCGCGGCGCGGGCCTCGGCGGCGGCCACGACGAGCGGGAGCAGACCCTCAACCAGCTGCTGGTCGAGATGGACGGCTTCGACGTCAAGGGCGGCGTGATCCTGATCGCCGCGACGAACCGCCCCGACATCCTCGACCCGGCGCTCCTGCGCCCCGGGCGGTTCGACCGCCAGGTCACCGTGGACCGCCCCGACCTGGAGGGCCGCAAGGGCATCCTGCGGGTGCACGCCCGCGGCAAGCCGTTCGCGCAGGACGTCGACCTCGACGTCATCGCGCGGCGCACCCCGGGCTTCACCGGCGCCGACCTGGCCAACGTCATCAACGAGGCGGCGCTCCTCACGGCCCGCTTCGACCGCAAGCTGATCGACATGGACACCCTTGAGGAGTCCATCGACCGCGTCATGGCCGGGCCGGAGCGCAAGACCCGCGTGATGTCGGAGAAGGAAAAGAAGATCATCGCCTACCACGAGGGCGGGCACGCTCTGGTGGCGCACGCGCTGCCGAACTCCGACCCCGTGCACAAGGTGACGATCCTTCCGCGCGGGCGGGCCCTGGGTTACACCATGACCCTCCCGATGGAGGACAAGTTCCTCACCACGCGCTCCGAGATGACCGACCAGCTCGCCATGCTCCTGGGCGGGCGGACGGCCGAGGAGCTGGTGTTCCACGAGCCGACCACGGGCGCGGCCAACGACATCGAGAAGGCCAGCTCCATCGCCCGCAACATGGTGACCGAGTACGGCATGAGCGAGCGCCTGGGCGCGCGCAAGTTCGGCTCCGGCCAGGGCGAGGTCTTCCTCGGCCGCGACATGGGGCACGAGCGCGACTACTCCGAGGACATCGCGTCCGCGATCGACGACGAGGTCCGCCGGTACATCGAGGCCGCCCACGACACCGCCTGGGAGATCCTCGTCGAGTACCGGGACGTCCTGGACGAGCTCGTCGTCAACCTGATGGAGAAGGAGACCCTGTCGAAGGACGAGGTGCTGGAGATCTTCGCGCCGATCCAGAAGCGGCCGCACCAGAACTCCTACACCGGCTACGGCAAGCGCCTCCCGTCCGACCGCCCGCCGGTGCTGACGCCCAAGGAGCTGGCCCTGCTCGGCCCGCAGGACGTCACCGACCTGACCAAGAGCAACGGCCAGGGCGGCGTGACCTCCGACACGGTCGACCCGTCCCAGGGCGAAAGCTGACCGTCTTGGCGATTCCGTACGACGAGGCGCCGATGGAGAACGACCCGCCGGGCGAGACCGTGCACGGCGGGCGTTTCGATCACGCGCGCATCGAGAAGGCCGTCCGCGAGATCCTCATCGGCATAGGCGAGGATCCCGACCGCGACGGGCTGCGCGACACCCCGGCGAGGGTGGCGCGCGCGTACGCCGAGCAGTTCGCGGGCCTCAGGCAGACGCCGGAGGACGTGCTCACCACGGTGTTCGACGCCGACCACGAAGAGATGGTCCTGGTGAAGGACATCGAGGTCTACTCCGTCTGCGAGCACCACCTGGTGCCCTTCCACGGCGTGGCCCACGTGGGGTACACGCCCAACAAGAAGGGGCAGATCACCGGTCTGTCGAAGCTCGCCAGGCTGGTGGACGTGTACGCGCGCCGGCCGCAGGTGCAGGAGCGGCTGACCAGCCAGGTCGCGGACGCGCTGATGAGGGTGCTGGAGCCGCGCGGCGCGATCGTGGTGATCGAGGCGGAGCACCTGTGCATGACGATGCGCGGCGTGCGGAAGCCGGGCGCGAAGACGGTGACGTCGGCGGTGCGCGGCGACTTCCGCGATCACGCCGAGACCCGGTCCGAGGCGATGAGCCTCATCCTGGGACGCCACTGACCGTCCGCCCGCCCCGAAAGCCCCCGACCGCCCGAACGGGCCTCAGCGTCGCGCTGAGGCCCGTTCTGCTGGTTCGGGACGGGGTGCCGCCGACCTCATCGGGTGGTGTCCGGCGGCGGGCGGCGGCGCGCCGAGGGGGCGACTTCTGGGCATAGGGTGGGGTGACATGACCAATGCCGTAGTTCCGGGGCTGCCCACGCCAGGGCGGTGCCTCGTCATGGGCGTGGTCAACGTCACTCCGGACTCGTTCTCGGACGGCGGAGCCTGGTTCGATCCAGAGAAGGCCATCCGGCATGGGCTGGACCTTGTCGCGGAGGGCGCCGACATCGTCGACGTGGGCGGCGAGTCCACGCGGCCGGGTGCGCAGCGCGTGTCACGCGATGAGGAACTCCGCCGCGTGATCCCCGTCATAGAGGCGCTCAGCGCCGAGGACATCCCGGTCAGCGTCGACACCATGCGCGCGGAGGTCGCCGAAGCCGCCCTCGGCGTGGGCGCCCGGCTCGTGAACGACGTCAGCGGCGGCCTGGCCGACCCGGACATGCCACGGGTCGTCGCCGCGGCGAACGTCCCCTATGTGGTCATGCACTGGCGCGGCCACAGCCATGACATGCAGACCCGCGCCGTCTACGCGGACGTCGTCCGCGAAGTGCGCGACGAGCTTCTGCAGAGGGTCGATGCCGTCCTGCAGGAGGGCGTCGAACCGTCGATGATCGTGCTCGACCCGGGGCTGGGCTTCGCGAAGAGCCCGAAGGCCGGTCACAACTGGGCGCTCCTGGCCCGGCTCGACGCGCTGACCGCGACCGGGTACCCGGTCCTGGTCGGGGCGTCCCGCAAGAGCTTCCTCACCAAGCTGCTGGCCGACCCCGACGGAACACCCCGCGCGTTCGCCGAATGCGACGACGCCACGGTGGCCACCACGGCGCTGGCCGCGGCGGCCGGGGCGTGGTGCGTGCGCGTCCACCGCGTCCGTCCCAACGCGGACGCGGTGCGCGTGGCGGCGGCCATCACCGCGGCCCGCCCGACCGACGACGAGACTTCGGAACCGGCCGCGGCGGACGGTCGCGCCCAGCGAGGGGGACACCGCACATGAGCCGCGCCATCAACCGCGCCGATGTGGACGAGGTCCACGCCGAGTTCTACGCGGCGTTCGAGGCCGGCGACTTCGACCGGATGTCGGCGGTGTGGGCGGACGGCCCCTACGCGTCCGGCGTCTCGTGCGTGCATCCCGGCTGGACGATGCTCCGCGGCCGTGAGGAAGTGCTCCGCTCCTGGGCGCTCATCATGGCCAACACGACCTACATCCAGTTCGTGCTGACCGATGTCGAGACGGACGTGTACGGGGACCACGCAGTGGTGACGTGTAAGGAGAACGTCCTCACCGCCGATGAGGACACTGAGGCGGGGTTCCTCGCCGGAGGGAGCATCGTCGCGACGAACGTGTTCGTACGGACGGGCGGCGAGTGGCGGCTCTTGCTCCATCATGGTTCGCCAGTCCTCAACGTCGTTGATGCAGAGGAAGAATGAGTCTCGACCGCATCGAACTGCGCGGCCTCCGTGCGCGGGGGCGTCACGGATGCCTGCCCGCGGAGCGTGAGCTCGGCCAGGAGTTCGTGGTGGACGCGGTGCTCGGGCTGGACACGCGCCCCGCCGCCGCCGGGGACGACCTCTCGCGTACCGTCGACTATGGGACGCTCGCCGGCCGCCTGGTCGCGGCCGTCGAAGGCGAGCCCGTCAATCTGATCGAAACGCTGGCCGACCGGCTGGCGACTATATGTCTGGAAGATAGGGCGGTGTCCGAGGTGGAGATCACCGTCCACAAGCCGAGCGCCCCCGTGCCGCACCCCTTCACGGACGTCGCCGTGAAGATCAGGAGGAGTCGCCCATGACAGCGTCCGACCGCATGCCCGACCGTACCGCCACCGGGGGGCACATGCTGGTCCAGCACCGTGTCGTGTTCTCGATCGGCAGCAATCTCGGGGACCGGATGGACAACATCCAGGAGGCGGTCGACGCGCTGTTCGACGCGCCGGGGCTGAACTTCGTGGCGTTCTCCCCGGTCTACGAGACCACGCCGTTCGCACCTCCCGGCGAGACCATCCCCGAGCAGGGCGACTTCCTGAACGTCGTCCTGGTGGCCGACACGCGGCTGCCACCGGAGAACCTGCTCGAACGCGTCCTCAACATCGAGAACTCCATGCGGCGGGAACGCGAGGTCCGCTGGGGACCGCGCACCCTGGACATCGACATCGTCGTGTTCGGTGACATCTCGTCCGATGACCCCGACCTGACGCTCCCGCACCCGCGCGCGCACGAGCGCGCGTTCGTGCTCGTCCCGTGGGCCGACATCGAGCCGGACGTGCTGCTGCCCGGGCACGGCCGCGTCGGCGACCTGGCCCAGGCCAAGCAGTCCGAGGGTGGCCCGTCGGCCGTACGCCGGCGGGAGGACCTGTCCTTGCAGCAGCCTGCATGAAGCCGTCCCGCCCGCTGTTCCTCGCCGCCCTGGTCGTCGTCGTCGCGGTGGTGACCTGGGCGGTGCTCCGCTCCGCCTACGTCTCGCTGCCGCCGCTCCCGTGGACGGCGGTGCCGACGCTGCTGCTGCTGGCCCTCGGCGAGGGGTTCAGCGGATGGAACGTGCTGCGCAGGATCCGCCGGAAGCCCGACAAGATCCGCGTGCCGGAGGCCGGCCGCAAGTCACCGAAGCCGATCGAGCCGATGGCGGTGGCGCGGCTGGCCGCCCTCGGCAAGGCGAGCGCGCACACCGCCGCCCTCATCGCGGGAGTGTTCGGCGGGTTCGCGGTGAACCTGGCGTCCCAGCTCGACAAGCCGACGCCCCGGCACGACTTCTTCGTCAGCGGCGCCACGTTCCTGGCGGCGGTGGTCCTGGTGGCGGCGGCGTTCTTCCTGGAGTACGCGTGCCGCGTGCCGAAGGACCCGGACGAAGAGGAACGCGACCGCCGCGCCTCCCGGGCCTGAGCGCCGGGGAGGCGGGCGGTCATTTGTCGATGTCGCCGACGACGAAGAACATCGAGCCGAGGATGGCGATCATGTCGGCGACCAGGTTGCCCGGCAGCAGTTCCGTGAGGACCTGGATGTTGTTGAAGGACGCCGACCGCAGCTTCATCCGCCACGGGGTCTTCTCGCCGCGCGACACGAGGTAGTAGCCGTTGAGGCCCAGCGGGTTCTCCGTCCAGGCGTAGGTGTGGCCCTCCGGGACCTTCAAGACCTTGGGCAGGCGCTGGTTGATCGGGCCGGGCGGGAGTTCGGCGAGGCGCTCCAGGCAGGCGTCGGCGAGATCCAGGGACGCGTGCACCTGGTCAAGGAGACATTCGAAGCGGGCGAGGCAGTCCCCCTCCGTGCGGGTGACCACACGGACGTCGAGGTCGCCGTAGGCCAGGTACGGCTCGTCCCTGCGCAGGTCGAAATCCACGCCGGACGCTCGCGCGATGGGCCCCGACACCCCGTACTGCAGGATCTGCTCCCGCGTCAGGACACCGACGCCCCGCGTGCGCGCACGGAAGATCTCGTTGCCCATGATGATGTCGTCGATGTCGCCCATGCGGGAACGGACTTCGGACACGGCCTTCCGCGCGCGCGCCGTCCAACCGGCCGGGAGTTCCTCCTTCAACCCGCCGACCCGGTTGAACATGTAATGCATGCGTCCACCGGAGATCTCCTCCATCACCCGCTGCAGAGCCTCGCGCTCGCGGAACGCGTAGAAGATCGGGGTGATGGCGCCGACCTCCAGCGGATACGAGCCGAGGAACATCAGGTGGTTCAGGATCCGGTTCAGCTCGGCCAGGAGGGTCCTCGCCCAGACGGCCCGCACGGGGACCTCCATGCCGAGCATCCGCTCCACGGCGAGGACGACGCCGAGCTCGCTGGAGAACGCCGACAGCCAGTCGTGCCGGTTCGCCAGCACGATGATCTGGCGGAAGTCCCGGACCTCGAAGAGCTTCTCCGCGCCACGGTGCATGTAGCCGACGATGGGCTCCGCGGCCGAGATGCGTTCCCCGTCCAACGTCAGCCTCAACCGGAGCACGCCGTGCGTGGACGGATGCTGGGGGCCGATGTTGAGCGTCATGTCCTCGGTGGCGAGCTCCTTGGCGCCCGCACCGATACCGACGATCCGTTCGGTGGTCATGGTCGCGCCTCCGCCGCTCCGATCACCGCTTCATGGTCCCATGGCGAGCGGTACTCGTTTTCCGGTTGACTAGGGGCCAATGAACGCGAGCCATGGCGAACCGCCGTACGAGCCCGCCGCAGGGCATGGACCCCAGGGCGCGGCGCACCCGCCCGCACCCGCCGGTCCGGGCCCCGGCGGTCAACCGCCAGGTCAAGTACCGGCACATTACCCGCCGCAGCAGACGCCGCAGCAGCAGGCGCAGCAGCAGACGCCGCCCGTCTACCGGGCCGACCAGGCGTTCGCGCCCGGCGGCGGGCTCCAGTGGGCGCCCATCTCGAAACGCCACGCCTGGCACAGGCTTCTCAACGCCGCCCTCTGGGCGATTCCCGTCGGCGGTGTGGGCGCGTTCATCGTGTGGAGGAACGGCGGCACGGTACCGGCGGCGATGTGGATCGCCGCGGTGGTCGTTGTGGTGGCCCTCACCTGGCTGGTCGCGGAACTGGACCGCCGGAGGTACGGCTACGTCGAGCGTGCGGACGACCTCATCGTCACGCACGGGGTGTTCGTCAAGCGGCTCATCGTCGTCCCCTACGGGCGGATGCAGTTCGTGGACGTCACGGCAGGGCTCCTTGAACGGTGGATGGGGATCGCGACGGTCCGGCTGCACACGGCCGCCGCGGCCACGGACGCGACCATTCCGAGCCTGCCCACCGCTGAGGCCGCCCTGCTCCGCGACCGTCTCGCGCAGAAGGGCGAGGAGCGGAGCATGGGGCTATGAGCGGCCCCTACGGCCCATACGGTCCTCCCGGCCGGCCAGGCGCCCACGGCAGGCCAGGTCAACCAGGCCCCCACGGCAGGCCAGGTCAACCAGGCCCCCACGGCAGGCCAGGTCAACCAGGCCC
>NZ_JBIQHY010000083.1:0-9400 GCF_044508335.1 Actinomadura sp. | reverse complement strand
CCCACGGCAGGCCAGGTCAACCAGGCCCCCACGGCAGGCCAGGTCAACCAGGCCCCTATGGCGGGCCGGGTCAACCAGGCCCCTACGGCAGGCCGGGGCAACCCGGTCCGGGCCCATACGGACCGGGGCCGCAAGGCCGCCCAGGCCCGCCCTACGGCCCGCCGGGGCCACCGCCCGGCCCGCCGTACGGCCCGCCGCGTCCTCCGTACGGTTACGGCCCGCCGCCCGGCTACCGTCCACCGGTCCGCTTCTCCGAGGGCACGCACAGGCTCCACTGGGCGACCGCGCCCCTGCGCGCCTTCATCTTCCTCATCATCTACTTCGTCCTGCTGGGCTTCCCTCTGCTCCTGACCCAGACGGAAGACGGCATCACCCTGGAACTCACCCCTGACGTGATCGTCAGGTTCATCGTCGTGACCATCCCGATGGGGCTGATCGCGGTGGGGACGGGCCTTTGGACGTGGCTCGCACTCCGATTCCGCATCGACAACGACGACCTCGTCGTCGAGACCGGCATCCTCCGCAAGAACAAGCGCCGCATACCGCTGTCGCGTGTCCAGGCCATCGACCTCGTCCGTCCGCTGGTGACGCGCTTGTTCGGCCTGGCGGAAGTGCGTGTGGAACTGGCCGGCGGTGAGCAGAGCGAGATCGCCCTCCGCTACCTGGGGCGGCACTCCGCGCAGCAGCTGCGCGCCGAACTCCTGGCACGCGCCGCCGGGCTGCCCGGCCACACGCCCGAGGCACCTGAACGCCATGTGTGGCGCGTCCCGTTCGGCGCGCTGTTCGGGTCCCTCCTCGTACGGCTTCCCGTACTGGGGACGGTCCTCCTCTTCGTGGGCTCCCTCATCTTCCTGGTGATGTACGCAGAGGGCGGCATGCTGGCCGTCACCATCCCCGTCCTGCTCGGGCTCATCCGCGCCGTGATCGCGCCTTTGGTGATGTACGCCAACTTCACGGTCGCCATGTCGCCGGACGGGATCCGCCTGCGCTACGGGCTCTTGGAGACCCGCATGCAGACGCTCCCTCCGGGCCGCGTCCAGGCCGTCAGCATCGTCGAACCGCTGATCTGGCGAAGCCTCGGCTGGGCCCGGGTCGAGGTGACCGTCGCCGGTTACGCGGGGGAGCGCCAGGCGCTTTCCTCGACGCTTCTTCCGGTCGCGCCCCGCCAGGTGGCCACGCATCTCGTCTCGCAGGTCTTCCCCGGGACCCACGTGGACGCGGTGCCCCTCGTGCCCGCGTCGTCCAAGGCGGTGGCGATCGACCGTGCGGACGGCGCCGGCACCGACGACGTGGTCTTCGTCGTCCGTCATGGCTGGCCCTGCCGCCGCACCGACGTGATCGCCCACGCGCGCGCGCAGAGCGTCCGGCTCACCGTGAACCCGTTCCAGCGGCTCCTGGGGCTGGCCACCGTCCACGTCGACGCGCCTCCCGGCCCGGTGCAGGTGGCCGCCACCGACCGCGACTTGGGCGAGGCCCGGGCCATCGTCGAGAGCACGGCCCGCCGGGCGCTGGCCGCCCGCCGCGCCGGCGGCGGAGACACCGCCCGCTGGGCTCGCTGACGGCTTATCCACAGAATCCAGTTCTGCTTCCACGCCGTCGCGCTGCCCCGGACCATGGACACAGGTCGGCCCGCCCCAGGGGGGAGGGCGGGCCGACCATCCATTGAAGGAGACTACGAAGCCACGCCACCGCCCACCACCCACTCTGGCCAGGACGGCACATCGTGCGGGTGCTGGGGGCGCGACGCGTGGCGCCGGGGGGCGTGATCAGAAGTGCCAGGGCGCTACGGCGGTCGCGTGGAAGTACGTGTCACCGAAGGGGACCTTGCGGGGGGTGAAGGCGATCTTGCCGGGGCAGAGGCCGCGGTCGCGCAGGTCGCTGACGATCTGGGGCAAGGCGTCGACGGAGGCCTGGGCCCAGTCGTGCATGAGGATGATGCCGCCCGGCTGGAGCGTGCGCGCCGCCGCCACGATCTCCTCGGTGGTGGCTCCCGCCCAGTCCCGGGAGTCGACCGTCCAGAGCACCTCCAAGAGCCTCAATCGGGCCTCGTCCTTCCGGACCTGGTCGTTGGTCTCGCCGTAGGGCGGGCGGAAGAGCGTGGGCCACCGGCCGGTGATCCGGCGCAGGCTCAGCTGGGTGCCGAGGATCTCCTTGAACGCGCCCGGCTCCCCCAGCTCCGGCAGATGCGGATGGGTGTTCGTGTGGTTGCCGATCCACATCCCCGCCCGCTGCTGTGCGCGGACGAGGTCCGGGCGGGCTTCGGCGTTGTTCCCCTGGTTGAAGAAGGTGGCCCGGGCGCCGGCGGCGCGCAGCCTGTCCAGGAGGGTCGGCAGCGTCGCGGCGGTCGGCCCGTCATCGTAGGTGAGCGCGACGTACCCGTTGGGGCAGCGCCACTGCCCGCCGGAGGGGGATGCGTGCGCGGCCGCCGGGGTCATCGCGACGGCGGCCGCGGCGGCCGCCACCACGGCCGAGGAGGCCGCCACGCGGCGGGACACGGCGGACGCATGCGGGATCTTGATCATCATCGCTCCGCTGGTCGAAGGTGCGGCAGACGGGGGTGAGGTGCTGCGGGGCCACCTCGGTGGCGTTCGGTCGGTTGCTGACGGAGGGGATGCGACATGTCGGACGGCTGAAAATTTCGAAACTTATCGGGCTTGTTCGCTCGGTAACGTACGCCGCCGCCGACGGTGAGGTCAATGCTGGCTTCCGGGGGTTTCGTGCGCGACTTGGTCGGCTGCGGCGGCGAATACGGGCTTCAGGGGGCACGATCAAGTCGTTCTTGACTCGCCGGGGTGCTCGGCGTACGTTCAGCCAGAAGTTCGAAAGTGATCGAAACTTTTCGAACCGTCGCTTCGTCCGCGGAGTCGAATCGGAGAGCTGTGGTGAGACGCTTAACACCCGTCCATGCCGGGCGCCCGAGAGCGGGCGCGCTCGGGCTGCGCATGCGCGTGATGAGCCCTGCCGGCCGGCTCGTCGCCGTGGTGCTGCTCGCGGTGGCCCTGGTCGCCGTGTCGTTGACCGGCGCGGAGGGCGAGCCCCGCACCGCCGGGGGGCATGCCGCGCCGGAGTTCGGGGGCCACTGGGTCGACAGCTGGGTGTCGATGCCGCAGCTGACCGAGCCGGGGAACATGCCCCCTCCGCCGTTCACGCAGGACGGCAAGGTCTTCGACGACGCGACGCTGCGGCAGACCATCCGCGTCTCCGTCGGCGGCCGGAACCTGCGGCTGCGGTTCTCCAACGCGTTCGGCGGCGCCGCGCTCCCCATCACGAAGGTCTCCGTGGCGCTGCCGGCCGGAGGGCAGGCGGGCGTCAGCGCGATCGAGCCGGAGACGTCCAGGGCGGTGACCTTCCACGGCCGTCCGTCCGTGGACATCCCGGTCGGTGCGCAGATGGTCTCCGACCCGCTGAAGTTCCCGGTGGCGCCGCGGTCGATCCTGACGGTGACGATCTATCTGGCGGACGGCCAGGCGTCGACCGACATCACGTCGCACCCCGGCTCCCGGACGACGTCCTACATGCTGGCGGGCGACCACGTCGGGGAGACCGACCTGGCCGGGGCCGCCCGCGCCGACCACTGGTACTTCCTGAGCGGCCTCGAGGTGTGGGCGAAGTCCGCCACGTCTGCGGCCGTCATGCTCGGCGACTCCCTCACCGACGGCCGGGGCTCCACCACCAACCGGAACGACCGCTGGCCGGATCAGCTTCTCGACCGGCTGCAGGCCCACCCGTCCACGTCCGGCATCGCGATCGTGAACCAGGCCGCCGGCGGCAACCGCGTCCTCAACGACGGGCTCGGCCCCAACGTGCTCGCCCGGCTCGACCGGGACGTGCTGGCCCAGAGCGGCGTCGAATGGCTGCTCGTCTTCGAGGGCGTCAACGACATCGGCACCGCCGCGGCGGCCCCCGAGGCGCAGAAGCAGGTCGCGGACGACCTGATCGCCGCCTACGACCAGATCATCGTCCGCGCTCACGCGCAGGGCATCCGGGTGTACGGCGCGACCCTCACGCCGTTCGGCGGCAACACCATGTACGACGACCCGGACGGATACCGGGAGCGGGCGCGCGAGACCGTCAACACCTGGATCCGCACCGGCCGCCGCTTCGACGCCGTGGTCGACTTCGACCGCGCGGCGCGCGACCCGTCTGATCCGGCGCGGCTGCTCCCCGCGTACGACGTCGGCGACCACCTCCACCTGAACCCGGCCGGATACAAGGCCCTGGCCGACGCCGTCCCCGCCGGGCTGTTCCGGCACAGGGCGCTTCCGCCGCCCTTCGCCTTCGACTAGGACGGCGTGATCGGCGGCGCGTCCCCCGCGGGCGCGCCGCCCGTCCGGATATGAGCCCGCCAGCCGCCGCGGACTGGGTCGGCCGAGTAGTGGGAGCAGACGGTGACCCCGAGCCACCCGGCGGCTGGCGCCCCGCCGCAGAGCCCTCCCCGCGCCCGCGCGGGGAGGGCGCCGCGCACGCGCGTCGGACGGGATGCGCATATCTTCGGAACATGAGCGATGTGGCGTATGACCCCTGGTCCCCGGCGTTCGTGGCGGACCCCTATCCGGTGTTCGAGCTGCTCCGCGCCGAGCGGCCGGTGTTCTTCCATGAGCCCACCGAGCAGTGGGTCATCAGCCGGTACGAGGACGTCGACGCGCTGCTGCGGGACCGCCGGCTCGGCCGGTCCTACCTCCACATCGCGAGCCACGAGGAGTTCGGCCGGGAGCCGGAGGCCGACTTCCTCAAGCCCTTCTGGGACCTGATCCGCGCCGGGATGCTCGACGTGGAACCGCCCGTCCACACCCGGCTGCGGCGACTCGTGTCCAAGGCGTTCACCGCCCGGAGGGTGGAGGGCCTGCGCCCGACGATCAGGCGGCTCGCCGGCGAACTGGCCGGCGCGCTGGCGGCGAAGGGCGGCGGCGACCTGCTCGCCGAGGTCGCCGAGCCGCTGCCGGTGAACGTGATCGCCGAGATGCTCGGCGTACCCGTCGAGGACCGCCACCTCCTGCGCCCGTGGTCGGCCGACATCTGCGGCATGTACGAGCTGAACCCGCCGGAGGAGGCGCAACGCACGGCCGTCCGCGCCGCCGTCGAGTTCTCCGACTACCTGCGCGGCCTCGCCCGCACCCGGCGGGACGAGCCGCGCGACGACCTCATCAGCGCACTGGCCCAGGTCGTGGACGAGGGCGACCGCCTCACCGAGGACGAGCTGATCGGCACCTGCGTCCTGCTGCTCAACGCCGGGCACGAGGCCACGGTCAACGCGACCGGCAACGGCTGGTGGTCGCTGTTCCGCAACCCCGGTGAGCTGGAGCGCCTCCGCGCCGACCCGTCGCTCGTCCCCACGGCCGTCGAGGAACTGCTGCGCTACGACACACCGGCGCCCATGTTCGAACGCTGGGTCCTGGAGGACATCACGGTCGCCGGCGTCGACATCCCCCGCGGCTCGGAGGTGGCGCTGCAGTTCGCGTCCGCCAACCGCGACCCGGAGGTGTTCGCCGAACCGAACCGCCTCGACCTGTCCCGCGACCCGAACCCGCACATCACGTTCGGGCTCGGCATCCACTACTGCCTGGGCGCCCCCCTCGCCCGCATCGAACTCGCCGAATCGTTCGGCGCGCTCCTCCGCGCGGCACCGGACCTCCGCCTGTCGGCCGAGCCGAAGTGGAAGCCGGGCTACGTCCTTCGCGGCCTGCAGGCCCTCCACGTGGAGTGCTGACCGCCTGGCCGCCCCGCATTGCCTGCAGGCCCTCCGTGATGTGCCGCCCCGCCCGCAGCGTCAATTGGTGAGGGCGGTGGGCATCGGGATGCCGACGGTCTGGGCGAGCCAGCCGAAACCGCCCAGGCCCGACGCGTCGGTCAGTTCGGCGTCCTCGCCGGCGTGGCAGAGGGCGGCGACGTAGGCGCGCGGGTCGCGGTGGGCCAGGTCGAGCGGCGGGCGGGTCCCGGACAGCCCGAGGGCGCGCAGCGCGTCGCGCTGGGTGGTCAGCAGGGTGGACGTCGCGCCGGCGCGCTCGCCGGCGGCGGTGCAGGCGTCCAGCGCGACGTGCGCGGTGACGTCGCATGACCCGTCCGGGACGGCGGGCACGGTGGCGCCGTCGCGGTAGCCGGTCAGCGTCCCGTACACGGGACGGGCCTCGCGGGAGTGCGAGTAGTCGACGGCGAGCGCCAGCCCCCGGGCCAGCCGCCTGATCACGGAGGCCCACGCGTCGCAGCGCGGATGGCCGATCTCGGCGCGGTCGCCGGGTTCGCCGAGGGGCCACCAGCGCTCCAGCCACGCGCGGTCCTCGGCGGACGGCGCGGGACCGGGCCGCTCGCTGCCGGTGGACGGGTCGACGAGCACGGTGCGCAGGCCGTCCGGGGTGCGTTCGACCACGTCCAGCGGCACATTGTCGAGCCACTCGTTCGCCACGGCCAGCCCCGTGATGCGGTCGGGCAGGTCCGGCCGCCAGACGATCCGGGACGGCACGTCGGCGGGCCGCGGCGCGATCTCCACCGCCGTCGGGACCAGCCGGGACGCCAGGCCGGCGGGCGCACCGGCCAGGATGTTGCCCAGCAGCCGCCCGGACCCGGCGCCGATGTCGACGACGTCCAGCCGTTCCGGGCGCCCGAGCAGTTCGTCGACCTCGACGAGCAGGCGGACGATGGCGGCGGCGAAGCGCGGCGAGGCGTGCACGGAGGTGCGGAAGTGCTCGGCGGGCCGTTCACCGCGCCGGTAGAAGCCGCCCCGCCCGTACAGCGCGCGCTCCATCGCCGCGCGCCATGTCAGCCATTCGGTAACCAACGCCGCCACTCTTGTGACGTTACCGTGCACGACACCCTGCGCATCGCCGTCCGCCGCCCCCGCCCGGCCTACCGCGCCCGGTTTGGTCCCGATGCCTGACCTGCCCGATCCGCCGTGCCTGATCCGGTGCGCCGGTTCGGCGTGGGGGGCGGTGCCATTCTCGGGGTGGAGGCGGGTCCGACTTGGGGCTGATCCCCGGCTGAACAGGGCGTACGTACGCTGTCCGCATGGTGGCGAGCGTCTGGGAGTGGCTGCGGGGCAAGAAACCCCTGGTCGACGCGTTCTTCGCGGCGCCGATCATGGTGCTGTCCGTGCCGACGATGCTGGGCGGGGCGTACGGGATGGGGGTGCGCTGGTACGGGCTGATGACGGTTCTGCTCACCGTGCCGCTCGTTCTGCGCCGCACGTACCCGCGCTCGGTGTTCGCCGTGGTCGCTCTGGTCTCGTTCTTCCAGTGCCTGGCGGGCATCGAGCCGGTCCAGGCGAACATCGCCGTCCTGATGGGGATCTACACGGTCTCGGCCTGTCTCCCGTTCCGCTGGGGGTTCGCGTCGGCGCTGGTCGGCCTGGTCGGCGCGGGCATGGCCGCCGTGCGGTACTCCAGCGGCGCCGACGACCGCAAGTTCGCGTTCGTGACGCTGGCGGTGCTGGTGGCGGGGGTCTTCGTGCTCGGCCTGCACATGCGGACGCGGCGCGCCTACCTGCGCTCGGTGGAGGAGCGGGCCGAGCGGCTGGAGCGCGAACGCGACACCGAGGTCAAGATGGCCATGGCCGCCGAGCGGGCCCGTATCGCCCGGGAAATGCACGATGTCGTGGCGCACAACGTGAGCGTGATCGTGGTTCAGGCCGACGGCGCGTCCTACGCGATCGACACCGATGTGGCACGTGCCAGGCAGGCGCTCGGCACGATCTCCGCGACGGGGCGGCTGGCGCTCGCGGAGATGCGGCGGCTCCTCGGCGTGCTGCGCGAGGACGACGATGCCGGGGCGTTCGCGCCGCAGCCCGGGGTGGCGGAGATCGACGACCTGGTGGAGCAGGTCCGCGCGTCCGGGCTGGCCGTGGACTACGAGGTGGACGGGACGCCGGCGGCCATGTCGGAGGGGCGGCAGCTCACCGTGTTCCGGATCGTCCAGGAGGCGCTGACCAATACGCTCAAGCACGGCGGCCCGCGGGCGAGAGTGTGCGTCCGGCTGCGGTACGCGGGCGACGCGCTGGAGATCCGGGTGACGGACGACGGGCGCGGCGCGGCGGCCTTCGACGACGGCCGCGGCCACGGCCTCGCCGGGATGCGGGAGCGCGTCGCCGTGTACGGGGGCGAGGTCCGGGCTGGCCCGCGCCCGGGCGGCGGCTTCGAGGTGGTGGCGGAGATCCCGGTACGCGAGGAGGTCGCGGCATGACGGAGGCCGAGGACGTGGCGGAGCCCATCCGGGTGGTGCTCGTGGACGACCAGGAGCTGGTGCGCGCGGGGTTCAGGATGGTGCTGGACGCGCAGCCCGACATCGAGGTCGTGGGCGAGGCGGGCGACGGCGTCCAGGCGCTGGACATGCTGCGCGGCGCGCGGGCCGACGTGGTGCTCATGGACGTGCGGATGCCGCGGATGGACGGCATCGAGGCGACCCGCCGGATCGTGGCGCAGTCCGGGCCGAAGGTCGTCATCCTGACCACCTTCGATCTCGACGAGTACGCGTTCGCGGCGATCAAGGCGGGCGCGGGCGGGTTCATGCTGAAGGACGCCGGCCCGGCGCAGCTCATCGAGGCGATCAAGGCCGTGCACTCCGGGGACGCGGTCGTGGCGCCGAGCACGACGAAGCGGCTGCTGGACCGGTTCGCCGTCCACCTCCCGGACGCGGAGGAGAAGGCGGGCGGCGCGCTGGAGACGCTGACCGAGCGGGAGGGCGAGGTGCTGCGCCTCGTCGCGCGCGGCATGTCGAACGCGGAGATCGCGGGCCGGCTGTACGTCTCGGAGGCGACGGTCAAGACGCACATGGGACGGATCCTGATGAAACTGGGCCTCCGGGACAGGGTGCAGGCCGTCGTGTTCGCCTACGAGACAGGACTGGTGAAAAGTGGTCAAAGAGGTCACTCTATGTAACGCATTGATCACTCCATGGTGACTTTTTGCCCTCACCGTGACGTCGGGCATTGCCCTACCTGAGAGTAGCTGGGTAACTACGGTACGCGACGCCGTCTTAGCGGGCGACGTCGGCAATGTCAGAACGGGCCTGCTAAGCCCACGTACGGGAGGACTTACGTGTTCAAGAAGCTTGCCGCGACCGGCATTCTCGGCTTCGCCGTCGCCGGCTCCGCGCTGGCCGCGACGCCCGCCTACGCCTCCGCCTACGGCGGCGGCTGGGACCACCACGGCAAGGGGCACCACCACGGTGGCGGGGCCGGCAACGGCAACTCGACCAGTGGCAACTTCGGCCTGCTGAACGGCACCCAGGTGGTCGCTCCGATCTCCGCGGCCGTCGACGTGTGCGGCAACGCCGTCGCCGTGATCGGCTTCGCCAACTCGGGCGGCTGCAAGGGCGGCGCGCACGCCAGCAACGGCTGATTCTCCTGACGGGCCCCTCACGCCCGTCACCGAAGCGCCGGGGACTCTTCGCGGGTCCCCGGCGCTTCCGCGTG
>NZ_JBIQHY010000082.1:0-32073 GCF_044508335.1 Actinomadura sp. | reverse complement strand
CGGCAACGGAACCCGGTGCGGTCACCGCGGAACGGGATCACAGCCTCCTCGATACCAGATGAACGGCCGAACGTGGCCGCAAGGGAATAATCGTGTATAACGGCGGGGATACGCGTGTGCACCAGAGGGCAGACACAACCCCTAGGGGAGGGATCGTGGAGCCCTATACCAATGGTCTCCTGAAACAGATCGAACAGCTGACCCGGGAGAATGCCAAACTGCGCAGCGAACTGGTCGTGACGCGGTTATGGAATCCGCCCGCGGAGCTGGAACGCGCCTTTCAGAATGCCTGCGGCTGGACCTGCCTGTCAGTGCCCGCGACGGAGGACGGCCCCGCCCCGACGCTGATCCTGGTCGCCGGGCCGGCACCGGGCGCCGACCCGCTGGACGCGGAGGCCGCCGGACGTGTGTGGCGGTACCTGCTGACCGCCGCGCCGGTCCGCGGCCGGATCGGGCCGTTCGCCCGCGCCTCGATGCCCGCCTGCCTGCTGGGCTACCTGGGGAAGCAGGGCGGACGTGAGGCCATCGTGCTCAACACCGACCTGGCGCACCGGCAGCTGGCGCGCGCGGCCCGGTTGCTGTGGTCCGAGGCGAGAGTCCGGCGGCCTGGTCCGTACCTGCTGCTGACGGCGCCGCCGCTCTTGTACGCGCTGGGCGCGAGCGGCGCCAGGAGCGCGCTCGCGACCACGGTCCCCGCAGCCATCGTCGCGTGCGTGGCGCTGGCTCCCGGCCACGTCCCCGCCGATACCAGGCCCGCCCCGGCCGTGAGCGGCCCGTCATGGGGGCACGACCACCTGGAGCGCGCCGTCCCGCGCAAGCCCCCGCCCTCCGCGGGCGAGCCCGGGACTCCCCGGCCGTCCCGCCGGGCGGCGCCGACACGGCGGGCGGGCCGGCCGTCCGCATCGATCCGGACACCCGCACCGCGCTGGTCGGCGGCTCCGCCCACGGGATCCCCGGATACCGGCGGCGCACCCTCACCGCCCGCTCGGCCCTCGCCGCCGGAGACTCCTTCCGCGTCTCCCTCCTCGACCGGGCCTCCGCCGGAACCGGCCAGTCCACCGGCCGAGGAGTGAGGACACCGCGCCGTCAGGGCAACGGGTGGGCGCGCAGGGCCTGGAACTCGAACTCGCAGTTGTCGGCGCGCAGGCCGATCGAACCGGGGCGGGCGATCGGGGGGCCGTGCGCGCCGTCGTCCACGGCCTCCAGCAGCCGGCGGCCGTCCCGGAAGACGGTGATGGTGACCCGTGCACGTCCGCCGGAGGTGATCCGCACGTCGAACGACTGCCACATACCGAACCGGAAGCGGTTCTGGACCTGGCCGAGCGTGACGTAGGTCCCGCCGTTCTCGGTGCCCCCGGTCAGCTTCTTCTTGACCACCAGCAGGCCGTCCCGCCGGTTCAGGGAGGCGACGTAGAGCTCGGTCTGGTCCTGGCGGCGCAGCATCAGGTGGACGCCGTCGGTGGGCCTGGTCGGTGCGCGTCCGCCGCCGTCCACGAACCGCAGGGTGCGAATCCCCAGCGTGACCTGGACGTCCCCGAAGTCGGTGCGGCGGGTGTTCATCCGGAACACGCTCGACCCGGTGCCGGCCGAGGACCGGGCGTCCGGAGCGGCCCGGTCGGGCGGTCCCGACCAGCCGGCGCCGTCCCGGACGAAGAGGGACCCGCTGGTCACGTCCCAGTCCGGGGACCGGCGCGCGCCGGAGGCACGGGGATTCCAGTGCGCGAACTCGTTGGTGACCAGCCGGTCGGGACCGGAGGTCGCGGGCGCGAAGTCCCCGCCGCCCGAGCCGGCGCCGCCGGTCACCGACCAGGCCAGCGGCGGGAGCGCGGCGGCGGCCAGCGCTCCCGCGACGACGGATCGCCGTGCGCGCATCCGCTACCCCGCCTCGAGCGCCGTGCAGAGGCCGCGTGCGCGGAGCCCGGTGATGATCGCCGGCAGGGCCCGGATGGTGGCGGCGGAGTTGGCGACGCCGTCGTGCATCAGCACGACCGAGCCGGGCACCGCCTCGTCCAGGACGGTGGCGGCGATGTCGGCGGGCCGACGCCCCCGCCAGTCGTTGGTGTCGACCGACCAGCGGACGGTCCGCAGCCCGAGTGCGCGGGCCTGGCCTTCCACGGTGGCGTCGGTGCTGCCGAACGGCGGCCGGAACAGGGTGGGGCGCGGTGCGCCCGCGCGTGTGATGGCGGCGTCGGTGTCGGCGAGCTGCCGGCGGACGGCGGCGGCGTCGAGGTCGGCCATGTGCGGATGGTCCCAGCTGTGGTTCTCGGCGAGATGCCCGCCGGCGACGACCGCCCGGACCAGGTCCGGGCGGGCGGCGGCCTTCCTGCCCATCATGTAGAAGACGGCGCGGACGTTGTAGGCGCGCAGCACCTGCAGGACCTGCGGCGTGTAGACGTCGGGGCCGTCGTCGAAGGTGAGTGCGACCCGTCCGCGCCTGCACACGTTGGCGGTGCCGGCGTCCCGGAGCATCGCGCGGGTGACGACGGTCTCGGCGCGTTCGGCGTCGGCGCCGGCCCGGTGCGGGGACAGCGAGTCCCGCGCGAGCGGCGTGACCGCGGCGAGCGCGAGGACCCCAAAGGCCAGTTCGGTCAGGTGGCGGCGCACCTGCCGGCGCGGCCTCCGCCCGTCGCCGGCGGGACGCGCGGGTCCCGCCGGTGTCCTCCCTTTCCTCATCAGCCCTCGTCCAGGACGGAGAAGTCGTCGACGGTGAGGGCGCCGACGCCGGCCAGCGCGACGCCGAAGCTGATGTTGGTGGCGCCCTCGGGCACGGCGGGGGTCGTGACGACCGTCTGCCGCCAGGTGCCCGTCTGCTCAAGGGCGGGACCGTTCGTCCAGAACGTCCATACTCCGGTGGCGCTGCGGTAGTAGATGCTCATCTTGGTGCGCACCTCAGACGACCACGTGCCCTTGTACCAGACCCCGAGCCGGTAGCTGTGACCCGGTGTCGCGGCGGGTGCGCAGGTGCCGGCGTCCTGCCTCGTGACGAGTTTCCGGTCGCCGTCGGTGCGTGCGGTGACGGTGACCCGCTCGGCGTACTGCCCGGTATGGGAGTCGTTCGTCCGCGACCAGGCGTAGGTGTTGGTCCCGTACCCGCCGAGCTGGAAGCAGTCGGGGACGTCGCCGGTCGCGTTCTCCAGCGACGGGTTCTGGACGCTCGCCGGCGAGGGCGGCCCGTCCACCGGCGGCTGCGTGCTCCCGCCGACGACCTGGTCGACCGTCTTCACCGTGGTGCCGTTCGCCGCCCTCGGCGCCAGCCAGTCGAGGAACGCCGAGAGGGTGGACGGGCTCGTGGCGTAGGTGTCGTCGCAGCCGTCGCAGACGTGGTGGATGACGAGTTGCACCCATCCGCCGCCGTGCGCCTCCGCCTGCGTGACGGTGTTCTTGAGCTGGGCGAGCGTGGTGCCGGTCTTGACCGAGTCGGGGGTCTGGGTGAAGTAGGCGTCGGCGGGCGGGACCGTCTCGGCGTAGCCGCATCCCTGGCAGCCGCCCGGCGAGACGACCCCGCCGACCGTCCGGGCGCTGTTGTAGCCGCAGTCGCGCACCGCCTGCTCGACCGCCCCGTCGGCGTTGCCGTACGGGTAGGCGAAGTTCTTGACGGTGAAGCCCATGTTCAGGAGCGCGGCGCGGTCGCCGCAGATCTGCCGCCGCTGCTCGGCGGCCGGCAGCGCGGGCAGGTCGGCGTGCGTGATGGTGTGCCCGCCGATCTCGTTCCCGGCGGCCTCCAGCGACGCGAGCTGCGCCTGCGTCATGTAGCCGGGCGCACCGACACGCGCGCTGTTGATGAAGAACGTCCCCTGCATTCCGTGGCTCGCGAGTGCCGGACGGGCGTTGTGGTACTGGTCCTGCACCCCGTCGTCGAAGGTCAGTGACACGATCGTGCCGGTCGCGGCCCGCGCGGGCGCCGGGACGAGGACGAACGCGGTGACCAGCGCCGCGGCGAGGAGGTGAAGCCAGATTCGTGGATGCATCGTGGGTCTCCCATGGTTCGGTCAGCCCGCGCGGAGCGGGTGGAGCGTCGGTTTGCGGTAGGTCAGCGTGTGCCGCTCGCGCGCGGCGATCTCGAACGTCAGCCCGCCCTCGCCGAGCCGCGGGTCGATCGCGGCGCGCAGCGGCCTTCCGCCGGCCACCGAGACGGTGAGCCGGATCCCGCGCACCTCGATCCGGACGCCCCGCGCCCCCGCGACCGGCGCGATCGGCGTCCGGCCGAGCACGGTCGGGCGGCGCTCCCCGTCGCGCTCTCTGACCAGGGCGGACGCCGCGCCGACGACGACCTCGACGCGGCCGCGGTGGCGGGTGCCGGCGCCGTCCCGGACGGCGATCACCGCGCTGGTCCGCGGGTCGATCCCGGAGACCGACGCGGTCATCCGGTAGTCCGTCCACTTGCTGGTGTTGACGCCGCGCAGCAGGCAGCTCCCGTAGCCGCCGGCGGTGACCCGCAGATCGGACGCGTCGCGCCGGCACGCCGCGTGGTCGCCCGTCCACGGCAGCGCCGACAGGTCCCGCGGCAGCGGCATGGGGACGGCGGCGCGGATCATCTCCAGCAGGTCGGCCACCGACGTGGTGGAGCGGACGCCGATCCGGTCGAGCGCCCAGCGCGGTGAGCCCGCCGTCAGCGCGTCCACATGACCGGTCGGGACGTCCTCGCCCACGAACGCCTCGCCGAACCCGGCCCGCCGCAGCAGCGCGGGGAGTTCCTTCGCGATCCGCGGGTCGTTGCCGGAATCCCCCGCCTTGCCGAACGGGTAGGAGAACGCCCTCACCGGGTGCCCGAGCGTCTCGCGGAAGAACCGCTGGCTGCGCGCCAGATCGCGGCGGACGCGGGCGCGCCAATGCCCGATCGTCTCCCGCTTTCCGTCCACGAGGATCAGGTTCGGCATCGGCGCGGCGACGTCGCCGGGGACCGGGACGAGGTCGTGCGGCCCGTCGCCGTGCGACCCGAACTCCCAGCGCCCGGTCGCGGCGAGGTCCTCGACCTGCCTGGTCGACAGGTAGTAGGACGGCGTTCCCGGCTGGACGATCTTCCCGGTCGCCAGGAAGCCGACCGCGGTGAAACCGTGCTCCTTCAGGACCGGGTCGGCGGTCGTCCAGTCGGTGAGCTGCCCGTCGTCGAAGGTGATCAGCATCGCGCGCGGCGGCAGGCGGACCGGCCGCCGGGCGAGCAGGTCCTCCACGTCCCGCAGCCGGACCGTCCGGTACCCGGCCGCCGCCAGCACCGCCATGTGCCGGCCGAACAGCTCGCGCGACAGCGTGCTGCCGGCACGGTCGGTGTCGGAAACCCCGTGATAGGTCAGGACGAGCACCGACCCCGGATAGCGGGGCAGCGCGGCAGCGGCCCGCACCGCCGCCGGGTCCGGCCGGACGGCCGGCGCGGACCGCTGCCCCGGGTCGAAGGGGCGGCTCAGCGTCACCCACGTGACCAGCGCGAGACCGAGCGCGCACAAGAACGCCAGGCCGGTGAACGCGCGGAACAGCCGGGTGGACCTGCCGGGCGCCGGCCGGTCCCACGGCGCGGGCTCCGCCCGCTCAACCATCGTTCACCGCCGCGCCGTGGACCTGCACCGGGCGCTGCGCGAACGGCGGCGCGGACGCCGGCGCGTCCCGCGTCCCCCACTTCCCGTCCCGGATCCGCGCGATCGCCCACAGCAGCTGCGGCGAGAACGCGACGTAGAAGAACGTCCCGGCGAACGCGTAGATCCACATTCCGTCGTCGCGGAGCATCCGGTAGGTCAGCGCGTACCCCATCGAGACCAGGTACAGGCCGAGGAAGTAGATCATCGGGAAGCGGCCGCCGGCGATCGGCGTCACCAGGCTGTACAGCACCACGAGCGGGCTGAGCAGCCCGGCGATCGTCTGCACGGCGATCGACGGCAGGGCCCGCGTCCGGCTCCGCCACACGTGCGCCAGCAGCAGCGGCCCCTCCCGGCTCCACGACTTCTTCCAGCGCAGCTGCTGCCGGAAGAACTTGCGGTACCGGTCGGGCGCGTCCGTCCACGCCTGCGCGCGGGCGTCGTAGCGGGTCGTCCAGCCCGCCTTGATGACCCGGTTGGTGAGCGCCCTGTCGTCGCCGTAGGTGCATTCGACGCCCAGGAACCGCTGGTGCTCCCAGGCGTCGAGCAGCGGCGCGATCGCCGCCCGCCGGTACGCCGCGAAACAGCCGGAGCAGCAGGTGACCGCGCCCAGCACCGACTCGGCGCTCTTGAGCAGCTGGAACGACACGTAGTAGCGCGCGGCCTGCATCCTGGTCAGCACGTTCTCGTCCGCGTTGCGGACGTGGGTGAGCCCGGAGATCGCACCGACCTTCTCGTCCGCGAACCCCTGCACCAGCAGCCGGACCGAGCCCGGCGCGGGCATCGAGTCGGAGTCGACGAACACCAGGATCTCCGCCGACGTCGCCCGGATCCCGGCCGCCATCGCCGCGCGCTTGCCCTTGTTGCCGCCGAGGTCGACGCACCGCACCCGCCCCTTCGGATACCGCGCGGCGGCCTTCCGCATGTGCTCCCAGGTGTCGTCGGTGGACCCGTCGTTCACCACGACGATCTCCAGCTTGTCGTCCGGATACTCCAGCCCGATGCAGGAGTGGATCGTCCGTGCGACGGCCTCGCCTTCGTTGTAGGCGGGGACCACGATCGCGACGGACGGGACGATGCCCGCGTCGCGGGGCGGACGGTAGAACGCCGCGAGCGCGAACCTGCTGATCACGTAGCTGCTGACCAGCACCGTGTACGCGGACAGCAGCAGGTTGCCGCGCAGGTACGCGACCTTCACGCTGACATGCCAGACGATCATGCCGCAGATCACGCCGACCCAGGCCAGCGCCCCGAGCGACACCAGCCGCGCCGTCCAGGGCAGGCCGCCGAAGGGGATCCGCGGCCGGCGGCGGGTCACAGCGCCACGCGCCGGGCGACGCCGGGGAAGCGGTACGTCGCGTCCAGCAGCAGCTGGTCCTCGTGCAGCCAGCCCAGGTCGAGGGACTGGTGCGGAGTGTGGGCGATCACCAGGTCCGCCGGGCCCGGATCGACGCTCGCCAGCTTAGTCCCCCCGCCGGTGACCAGCTCGGGCACCAGCGGATCGTGGTACGCGACCCGCGCCCCCGCCGCGAGCAGCCGGTCGATGATCTCCAGGGCGGGCGACTCGCGCAGGTCCTCGACCTCCGGCTTGTAGGCGACGCCGAGGACGAGCACGTCCGAGCCCGCCAGGCCGCGCCCCTGGTCCGACAGCACCTGCCGGGCCCGCTCCACCACCCGTCCCGGACGCATCGCGATGGCGTCCATCGCGGCCGACACCAGCGGGGTGTGCAGCCGGTCCCGCTTCAGCTGCCACAGCAGGTAGTGCGGGTCGCACGGGATGCAGTGCCCGCCCGCCCCCGGACCGGGGAAGAACGGCAGGTACCCGTACGGCTTCGTCGCCGCCGCCTCGATGACCTCCATGACGTCCAGCTCCAGCAGCCGGCTCGCATCCGCGAACTCGTTGACGAGCGCGATGTTCACGGCCCGGAACGTGTTCTCCAGCAGCTTGGTCATCTCGGCCGCCTCCGCCGACGACACCGTGTGCAGCTCGCCGGTGCACCGGCCGAGCAGCGCCGCGGCCCGCGCGGCGCACCGCGGCGTCACGCCCCCGACCACCCGCGGCACGTCCTCGTGCGCGTGCCGGTCGTTGCCCGGGTCGATCCGCTCCGGGCTGAAGGCGACGAACACGTCCGTCCCCACCCGCAGCCCCCGCGCGGTCAGCGGCCGCGCGAGCAGTTCCTTCGTCGACCCCACGTAGCTGGTCGAGGTCAGCACGATCGTCTGCCCGGGCCGGGCGTGCTCGGCGGCCGCGCCGCACGCGCCGGTCAGCGCCCCGAGGTCCGGGACGAGATGCCGGCTCACCGGCGTCGGCACACAGATGATCACCGCGTCCGCCCGGGCCGTGCCGGCGGGCTCGGCGGTGACGGTGAATCGCTCTCCGGCCTCCCGCAGCCTCTCGCGGTCGCTGTCCAGCAGGTCGACGCGGCCCGTCCGGACGGCCTCCAGCCGGCCCGGATCCAGGTCGACGCCGAGCACCCGCAGCCCGGCGGCGTGGAAGGCGAGCGCGGTCGGCAGCCCGACATAGCCCAGCCCGACGACGGCAACGTCGTACACCGATGAATTGGTATGCGAAGACTCGGTGGGCGAAGCGGCGAAAGACATGCCAATGATCTCCTCGTGTGAACTCCTGCCGTGCAAATTCCTCCGCCGCGCGGCGGTCATGCAGCGGACGGACGGAAATAGTCGAGCCGTTCCTGAAAGACGGACAGATCCTGGCGACTGGTCGCGGGGTCTTGCCCCGCCTTTCCCGACGGGCGTCCTGTGTTTCAATCTCCCCGGAACGGCAGCCGATCAGAAAGAGCGCAAAACCCGCATTCACGGGTTCCACGTGTTTTGACGCCTCCAAAGAATGGCGGCGATCTGAAGGGGCTTTTCGGGGTGATACAAAGCCGTCCGCCGTCCTCCCGGCGCGTTCTCACCCGGCCGTGCCGAGCAGCCGGGTCCGGGTCGGCGGCGGGGGTCGGCCCGTCACGAGGATGATCTGGAGGCGGTGTCCGGGTGCCGGGCCTCCGCCGGCGCCCCGGCCACCAGTGCGGCTTCCAGTTCCCGCCCGTTCGTTCCTTCTGCCTCGTCACCGCCCGGATGCGGGTCGGCCGAGCCGCTCGGCGATCGCAGCCGTCCCATGGCCGCCGACGCACACCGACCCGGGACGCCATTTCGACCGGGGCGATTCAACTGAGCGGATACGAATGCGTTTCCGGCGCCGGCAGCATTGCGTCCATGACGTTTTCCCAGCCGCCTTGGAACTCGATGAGTTCTAACTCGCAGAGGGCATGATGATCTGCCGCTTCCTTAATAGCAGCCATCGCTCATCACATGCGCACATGGGCATGCAGTATCGGCGCCCGGTCCACTGTGGGCGACGCGGGCATCGTGGTTTCCAGGCACCGGACGCCCGACCGCGACGACCATCCCGCCATCACGGGCACGACCAGCCCGCCATTACGGGACAGCCACTGGCACGGAGTGGGAACGCCGGGGCGGGCTACAACTGGGCGGCTATTTCGGCGAACGTGCGGATGGGGGTGGCCCGGGTCTCGCCGGGGCGGACGAACGGGACGATCGACACTTGGTCGATCTTCAGCTCGGCCATTTCGGCGAGCCGGTCGCGGCATTGGTCCGGGGAGCCGGCGAGAGCGAAGAGGTCGACGAGTTCGTCCGGGACGATGTCGGCGTGGCTCGCCTCGGTGTCCATGTGGTGGTAGTAGTCGTAGCCGTCCCGGATGCGGTCGATGGCGGCCTGCAGTGACGGGTCGACCGCCGCGGGGAGCGGCCGGATGCACACCCGGGCGACGTGCGCCCTGGCCAGGTCGCGGGCGCGCACCGGGTCCTCGTCGATGGCGGTCGGCGTCCACAGCACGATGTGCAGGTCCGACAGGCTGCGGCCGGACTCGCGGGCGCCCTGCTCGATGGTGTCCAGTGCCGCGGTGATGAACTCGCGGGCGGTGCCGACCAGGACGATGACGCCGTCGGCGATCCGGCCGGCCAGCCGCAGGATCTTCGGCGCCGACGCCGCGATGTAGACCGGGACGTCGACCGGCTCGGCGAGGTAGGCGAGATGGTATTCGGCGCCGCTGTCGGGCTCCCGGACCGCCTCGCCGCGCAGCAGGGAGCGCAGTTCCGCGACCGCCTGCTCCAGTTCGGCGAGCGTGAGCGGCTTGAGCCCCATGGTCCGCAGGGAGGAATCGCCGGTACCGATGCCGAGGGCCACTCGGCCGCCGGTGAACTCGGCGAGGCTGGCCCATGTCGAGGCCAGCAGAGACCGGTGCCGGGTGACCGCGTTGGTCACCCCGGTGCCCAGCACGACCCGTTCGGTTCCGACCGCGGCCGCGCCCATCGTGACGGAGGACTCGCGCCAGATGTTCTGCGAGTCGCCGAACCAGACGTTGTCGTAGCCGAGGCTCTCGGCGAGCAGCGTGTGGTCGCGGATGGCACCCACCGGCTCCGTGGGGAAGAGCCCGACACCTTTACTGAACACGGCAACACTCCTGTATTATGAGTACTGTATACAATGTAGGATAAGCCGCCTCGGAAGGGAAGCACCCATGGCTCCGGGTCCACGCGCCCTGTTCGATCTGGACAAGCTCCTCACCGACGACGAACGGACGGTGCGCGACGCTGTACGCCGGTTCGCCACGGACAAGGTGCTCCCCCGGGTGCCCGACTGGTTCGAGCGGGGGATCCTGCCGCGCGAGCTCGCCACCGAATGCGGGGCGATGGGCCTGTTCGGCATGCACCTGCAGGGCTACGGCTGCGCCGGGATGACCGCGGTCGAGTACGGCCTGGCCTGCATGGAGCTTGAGGCCGTGGACAGCGGGCTGCGCAGCCTGGTCTCGGTCCAGGGTTCTCTGGCGATGACCGCGATCCACAGGTTCGGCACCGAAGAGCAGAAGAACCGGTGGCTGCCGAAGATGGCCGCCGGGGAGGTGGTCGGCTGCTTCGGGCTCACCGAACCCGACCACGGCAGCGACCCGGCCGGCATGCGCACCAGGGCGACCGCGTCGGACGGGGGCTGGGTGCTCAACGGCACCAAGATGTGGATAACGAACGGCGGCATCGCCGACGTCGCCGTGGTGTGGGCCCGCACCGACGAGGGCGTCCGCGGCTTCCTCGTCCCGCGCGACACGCCGGGGTTCACCGTCCGCGACGTGACGAGGAAACTGTCCCTGCGCGCGTCGGTCACCTCCGAGCTGGTGTTCGAGGACTGCCGGGTGCCGGCCGCGAGCCTCCTGCCGGGCGCCACCGGTCTGCGCGGGCCGCTCAGCTGCCTGAACGAGGCCCGCTACGGCATTCTGTGGGGCGTGCTGGGCGCCGCCCGGGCATGCTTCGACGCGGCCAGAGAGTACGCCCTGACCCGGGAGCAGTTCGGCCGGCCGATCGCGGGATTCCAGCTCACCCAGCGCAAGCTCGTGGACATGCAACTGGAGCTGACCAAGGGGCTGTTGCTGGCACTCCACCTGGGCCGGCTCAAGGACTCCGGAGAGATCACCCCGCAGCAGGTCAGCATGGGCAAGCTGAACAACGTGCGTGAAGCCCTGGCCATCGCCAGGGAGGCGAGGACCATCCTGGGCGCCAACGGGGTCACGCTGGACTACCCGGTGATCCGGCACATGAACAACCTCGAATCGGTCCTCACCTACGAAGGCACCAACGAGATCCAGACGCTCATCGTCGGTCAGGAACTGACCGGCCTGCCCGCGTACAGCTGAGCGGCCGCCCTGTCCCCCATGCCGGTGGCGCGGCAGGGCTACGCCCCCGATGCCTGGTTCGCCCGGAGCCAGTCCAGGACTTCCTCGGTGTGCTCGCCGAGCCTCGGCGGCCGCCGGGCACTGGTCGGGCTGGCGCCGTCCAAGCGGATCGGGCTCGCGACCTGCGGCACCGTCCCGTCGCCGTCGTCCAGCTCGCGGACCGGACGCAGGCCGAGCCGCTCGGCCAGCGCGAAGGCCTCGTCGACACCGTTCACGGGGCCGGAGGGGATGCCGGCGTCGGCCAGGCGGCGAAGGACCTCGCGGGCGGGCAGCGGACGGAACACGCGGTCCAGCGCGGCGAGCAGCTCCTCGCGGTTGGCCACCCGCGCGGCGTTGGTGCGGAACCGCTCGTCGGCGGAGAGCTCCGGGCACCCGAACGCGGCGCAGAGGGCGGCGAACTGGGCGTCCGTGCCCACGCCCACCGCGACCGGACGGTCGGCCGTGTGCAGCAGCTCGTACGGCGCGATGCTCGGATGCGCGTTGCCGAGCGCGGCCGGCGCCTCCCCGGTGCACAGGTAGGCCGACGCCTGGTTCACCAGGCCGCTCAGCAGCGAGGAGAGCAGGTTGATCTCGACATGGCCGCCGCGCCCGGTCCGCTCGCGGGCGCGCAGCGCGGCCAGCACGCCGATCGTCGCGTGCAGGCCGGCCAGGACGTCGACCAGGGCGACGCCGACCTTCATCGGCTCGCCGCCGGGCTCCCCGGTGATGCTCATCAGGCCGCCGACCGCCTGCACGATGAAGTCGTACCCGGGCAGGTCGCGGCCGCCCTCGGAGCCGAAACCGGAGATGGAGCAGTACACGAGCCCCGGGTTCGGCCCGGCCAGCTCGTCGTAGCCGAGACCGAGCCGGTCCATGGTGCCGACCCGGAAGTTCTCCACCAGCACGTCGGCGCGGGCGGCCAGCTCCCGCGCCGCCGCGCGCCCCCGTTCGTCCCGCAGGTCGAGCACGACGCTGCGCTTGCCCCGGTTCACCGACAGGAAGTACGTGCTGTCCTCGCCGTGGAACGGCGGGCCCCAGGCACGGGTGTCGTCTCCGCCGCCCGGCCGTTCCACCTTGATCACGTCGGCGCCCAGATCCGCCAGCGTCATCGTGGCGAGCGGGCCGGACAGGACCCGGGAGAAGTCGGCGACGACGACCCCGTCGAGCGGACCCGTCATTCGAACCACCGCGGCGAGGTGGTGCGCGGCGGCTGCAGGGCGGTCCGGGTGATCACCAGGCCCGGCAGCCCCGACGCGAGCGAGTCACGGAGCGCCTTCTCCAGTTCGGCGCCGACCCCGTCCGCCTCCCTGACCTCTATACCGAACGCGTCTCCGAGCGCCCCCCAGCGCGGGCTGTTCAGCTCGACGCCCCGGATCGGGTCGCCCGCGGCCTCCTGGTCGTAGCGGAGCATGCCGTACGCGGAGTCGTCGACGACGAGCACGGTCACCGGCATCCGGTACTGCGCCATCGTGGCCAGCTCCCCGGCGGCGAACAGGAACCCGCCGTCGCCGCAGACGGTGAGCACCTGCCGCCCGGCGGCGGCCGGTCCGAGGGACGCGGGCAGGGCGAAGCCGAGCGTGCCCCAGCCGACCGGGTACTGCAGCCGGCGGGCCCCGCCCACCCGGCCGTAGCCGCCGTACCAGTAGCCGGGCACGGCCATGTCGCACACGACCACGGTGTCGTCGGTGATCGCCGCCTCGACCGAGCGGAGGAACGCCACCGCGTCGGCCGAGCGGGGGTCGCCGGCGAGACGGCTCCAGACCGCCTCCCGCACCGCCCGCAGCGACCGTCCCGTGCCGGCGTCCCGGGCGGGGACCCGGTCGAGGACGGCGGAGAGGACGCCCGCGGCGTCGCCCAGCACCGCCAGGTCCGGCCGGTAGTTCTTGTCCAGGTCCGCCGCGGAGCAGTTGATCACCGCCAGCTCGGGCGGCATCGGCATCCGCCAGTTGCGGGTCATCATGCCGTCGAACCCGGTGCCGACCGCGAGCATCAGATCGGCGCCGGCGACCAGTTCGGCGACCTCCGGCTCGTGCGGCGGCAGCCCGACCGCGCACGGGTGGTCGCCGAGCACCCCGCGCGCCGCGTACGTGGTGATCACGGGGGCGTCCAGCCTTTCGGCGAGGCGGGCCAGCTGCGGCTCCGCCCCCGACTGCAGGACGCCGCCGCCGGCCCAGATCACCACCCGCTCGCGGTCGGCGAGCAGCCGGGCCAGCCGTGCCACGTCCGCGGCGCCGGCCTGCGCCCGCCGCGGCGCCGGCGGCGCCGGCGGCAGCTCGGCGGGCTGCGACAGGACATCGGTCGGGACGTCCACGTACACCGGCCCCCGCGGCCAGGCCAGCGCCGTGGCGGCCGCCTCGCGCAGCGCCTCGACGGCCGCCGCGGCGGTCCGCGGGCGGTAGACGGCCTTGGCGAGCGGTTCGAAGAGCCCCGCCTGATCGCGCGACTCGTGCAGCGCCCCGCGGACCGTCCCGGGGCGGGCCAGCGGGCTGGGGATCTCGCTGGCGACCAGGACGACCGGGGTCCCGCAGGCCGCGGCCTCGCCGAAGGCGCCGACCGCGTTGGCGGCGCCCGGCCCGGTGGTCACCAGCGCGGCGCCGAGCCCGCCCGTGGCGCGGGCCAGGCCGTCCGCGGCGTAGACGGTGGTCTGCTCGTGGCGCACCCCGACGATCTCCGGCATCCCGGGCGACCAGTCCCGCCAGAAGGCGAGGTTGTGCACGCCCGGCAAGCCGAAGATCCGCGTGACCCCCAGTTCGCCGAACATCTCCAGGTACCGCCGCGCGACGGTGGCGGCGGAGCCCTCAGTGCTGCTCAATCGTCCCCCTGGGTGGTCGTCGTTCCGCGCGCGGGCACGGTCAGCCCGCACGCAGGTACACGGTGGTGGTGCTGGTGTAGAAGTCCCGCGCGGCGCGGCCCTGCTCCTTCGGGCCGTAGCCGCTGTCCTTCGTGCCGCCGAACGGGACGTGCGGGTCCGCGCCGGCGGTCTCGGAGTTCACGTGCAGGACTCCGACGTGGAAGTCCTCCATCGCCCGGAGCACGAAGTCGAGGTCGTTGGTGAACACCGCCCCGGAAAGGCCGAACGCACTGTCGTTGGCCAGCCGGATGGCGTTCTCGCGGCCGTCGGCCCGGACGACGCTGAGCACGGGGCCGAACACCTCGTCGCGCCAGACGGAGGAGCCCGGCTCGGTCAGCCGCAGGACGGTGGGCGGCACGAAGTAGCCCTCGGCGCGTTCCCCGTCGGTGTACGGCGTGCTGCCGGTGATGACCTCGGCGCCATCGGCCACCGCGCCTTCGACGGCGGTCAGGATGTCGTCGCGGGCGTCCGCCGACACCGCGGGCCCGAGATCGGTGTCCGGCCGCAGGGGGTCGCCGACGCGCAGGCCCTCGACCAGCCCGCGGATCCGGTCCAGCAGCGCGTCCTCCACCGCCGCGTCGACCACCAGCCGGGACGTGGCCGTGCACTTCTGCCCGGTGGAGCGCATCGCGCCGGCGACGACCTCGGCCGCGGCATGGTCGAGGTCGGCGTCGGCCAGCACCACGGCGGCGTTCTTGCCGCCCATCTCGGCCTGCACGGGCTTGCGCAGCCGCGCGCAGACCTCCATCAGCCGGGTGCCGACCTCGGTGGAGCCGGTGAAGCTGAGCGCCGCCACACCGGGGTGCTCGACCATCCGCGTCCCCAGCGCTCCCGGCCCGACCAGCAGGGACAGCACGCCGTCCGGCAGGCCGGCCTCGGTGAGCGTCTCGGCCAGCCGCATGGCCAGCAGCGGGACGAGGCTGGCCGGCTTCCACACCACCGCGTTGCCGTGCACCAGGGCCGGGGCGATCTTCCAGGCCGGGATGGCCGCCGGGAAGTTCCACGGGGTGATCACCGCGACGACGCCGAGCGGGCGCCGCACCACCATGATCGATTCGCCGCGCCGGGGCGAGGAGTAGATCTCGCCGACGTCCCGGTGCGCCTCACCGGCGTTGAACCGGAAGATCTCCGCCGCCCGCCGGATCTCGCCGACCCCTTCCGCGAGGGTCTTGCCCTCCTCCCGCGTCAGCTCCGCGCCGTACTGCTCGGCCCGCTCGTCCAGGATCCGGGCTGCCGCGTCCAGCACTCCGGCCCGCTCGTGCATGGGGGTCCGCCGCCACTCGTCCGCGGCCGCCGACGCCGCCGCCACCGCCTCGTCGAGGTCGGCTCCGGTGGCGACCGCCAGCTCGGCGACGACCTCCCCCGGCCGCGCGGGGTTGCGCGACTCGGACCGCGGCCCGGCGCCGTCGCGCCAACGACCGGTGATCAGCTGCCGAACCCGGACCGCCATTCGCCCTCCTTGCGCCAGGGGGTCTTCCGATCAACGTTGTATCACGTATACATTCTCCACTCAACGGTCGAACGGAGGAACCATGGCGAAGGCATCGTCGGTGACGCTGGTGACCAACATCGGGACGCTGGTCACCGGTGAGGCGAACGCCCCGTCCGTGCACGACACCTCGGTATTGATCGAGGACGGCGTGGTGGTCGCGATCGGCGAGGACCACCCCCGTCCCGGCACCGTCGTCGACGCCAACGGGCAGACGGTGATTCCGGGCCTCGTCGACGGGCACGTGCACCCGACGGCCGGCGAGTGGACCCCGGCGCAGAACTCCACCGGCTGGGTCCGCAACTACCTGCAGGGCGGCACCACCACGATGGTGTCCGCCGGTGAGCTCCACGTACCCGGGCTGCCGTTCGAGGAGCTGTCGCCCGAACTGGTGCTCGGCCTGGCCACGCTGTCCCGCCGGACGATCGGCACCTTCCGGCCGTCGGGGGTCAAGGTGGACGCCGGGACGGTGCTGCTGGTGCCGGGCCTGCGGGAGGGCGACTTCGACCGGATGGCCGAGGCCGGCATCCGGCACCTGAAGTTCATCTTCTACGACTGGTCCAGGCTTGAGGACGGCGAAGCCGCCGACTACGTGACCTGGGCGCACGAGCGCGGCATGGTCGTGAAGATGCATTCCGGCGGCGTGTCCCGGTCGGGTTCCAGCCGGATCGCCGGACACGAGCTGGTGACCGCCGTACGGCCGGACGTCGTCGCGCACATCTCCGGGGGGCCGATCCCGATGCCCGACGAGGAGATCCGCGGCGTCATCGACGACCTCCCCGAAGCCGCCATCGAGGTGTGCAGCTCGATGAACTACCGCTCCACGAAGGTGACCGTCGACCACCTCGTCGCCACCGGCGCCCTGGACCGGCTGACGCTGGGCACCGACACCCCCGGCGGAACCGGGGTCATCCCGCGCGGGATGCTGCGCAACATCTGCTACCTGGCGAGCATGTGCGGGCTGGCGCCGGAGGACGCGGTGGCCGCGGCGACCGGGAACACGGCGCGGCTGCACCGGATCGCGGGCGGGGTGCTCGCGCCCGGCCGGCCGGCGGACCTGGTGGTGCTCGGTCCCATCCGGGGCTCGGCGGCGCGCGACGGGCTGGAGTCGTTCGCCCTCGGCGACCTGCCCGGGATCTCGGTCGTGCTCGTCGACGGCGAGCCGCTGGTGGACGGACGCAGCGAGCAGACCCCTCCCGCGCGCGACCCCGCCACCGTCCGCCGCGGTTAGTCGCCGCCCGCCGTCCCCGCGACCCGGGGACCGTCGCTCGCGGCCTGCCGGAGCCAGTCGACGATGGTCCCGCGATGCTGCGCCAGCAGGCTGAGCAGGGTGTCGGTGTCCCTGGCCCGGGCGGCCGCGAGGATCGGATCGTGCCCGGCGCTCATGCCGCGCCGGCCCGGCCGGGTGCGCAGGTAGCGGGACCGGTAGAGATCCGAGGCGTCCCATGCCTGGCGGAGTATCCGGGTCAGGCTCGGCATCTCCGCGGCCCCGTACAGCGAGAAGTGGAACCGGCGGTGCGCCTGGCCCCAGGACGCCAGGTCGTCGGCCCGCTCGTGCCGGTTCATCTCGGCGAGCGCGTCGCTCATCTCCGCGACCACCTGATCGGTGATCTTCGGTGCGCCGGCGCGCACCGCCTCGTCTTCGAGGATCTCGCGGAGCCGCTGGAGTTCCAGGAGCTCCTCCTCGGTCAGCTGGGTGACCTGGTAGCCGTGGTAGGCCGCGTAGCTGACCAGTCCTTCGCTCTCCAGGAGGCGCAGGGCGTCGCGCACCGGTACCCGGCTCACCCCGTACTCGGCGGCCAGCTGGTCGGGGAGTATCTGTGCGCCCGGGGAGAACCTCCCGGCCAGGATGGCTCTGCGGATCTCGGCGAAGACGGCCTCCTGCGCTGTCTTCGGACGCTTGCCGCTCTTCGCCGCTGCCATCGGGCCTCCTGACGACGGTTCGTCCGATCTCCGTCACCGTCCGGTACGAGCAAGCGCGGTCCGGCGGGGCCAACATGGTATCGGGTGCCCGCGCCCGGCTCGCCCGGCGAGCCGCGCGCAGCACGCTCCGGCGCAGAAGCCGGCGACCGCCGTCAGCGCCAGCCTGACCCGCCGGTCGGCGAGGGCTCCCCTGGCCAGGGCCGGCATGAACGACAGGACGGCGAGCGCCTCGGCGGTGTCGTCCGGCGACGCACCGGAGAGGTACCGGTCCAGGTTCCGGGTGAGCTGCTGGATCAGCCGCTCGGTGACCAGGTCGGCCGCCCCGTGCCCGAGCTGGGCGATCCGCCCCGACATCTCGACGTCCGTGTCGAGCCGGATCTCCGTCTCCGACGGCGTCACCGGGACCGCGGCGCCCTTCATCCGCATCCGGACCTGCCCCTGGGCACCGCCGCCCGCGGCGGTCAGCGTCACGGTCCGCCGGGACGCGTCGACCTCCGCCAGCTCGGCCGTTCCCGCGAAGACCGCCCGGATGCTGCCCAGGCGGACGGTCAGGTTCCCGTGATGGACCCCGTCCTCGACCGAGGTGACGGACGCGCCCGGCAGGCATCCGGCGACCACGGTGAGATCGGTCAGCGCCTCCCACACCGGGTCGATGGGATGGCCGACCCGGAAGACCTGCTCCAGTTTCACCGCTCACCTCCTCCGGCGGCGCAGAGCCGCGGCGCCCGCGAGCGCCCCGGCGGCGAACACCGCGACGTGCGCCAGCACCTCGGCGGCGACGGCGGCCGGCCTGCGCTCCCCGGGGTCCGGGGGCGGCTCGCCGACCGGCGCCGGCGTGAGCTCGGGCGGTCCGGTCAGCTCCCCGGCGTCCAGGCCGGTCCGCACGGCGTCCGCGCCGGGCAGCGCCACCGCCCCCTCGGCCCAGACGGTCAGAACCGCGTCGACGATGCCCTGATAGCCGGTGCACCGGCAGATGTTGCCGCTCAATCGCTCCCGCACGGCATCCTCGTCGAGGCTCCCGCCCCGGGTCGCGGCCAGGAGTTCGGTCGCGGCCGCGACGAATCCCGGCGTGCAGAAGCCGCACTGCAGCCCGTGCTCCTCGCTGAGCGCCTCCTGCAACCGGGACAGCCCCGAGGCCGGGGAGAGCCCTTCGACCGTCCAGACCGCGCCCCCGTCGGCCTGCGCGGCGAGCGTGGTGCACGTGCGGGCGGTGCGCCCGTCCAGGAGGACCGTGCAAGACCCGCAGACGCCCTGCTCGCATCCGAGGTGCGTCCCGGTGAGGCCGAGCCGGTCGCGCAGCAGGTCGGCCAGCGTGGTCCTCGGGTCCACCCACAGGTCGGCAGGAGACCCGTTGACCTGCAATGAGACCCTGAGACGTTCAGCCATGGCCCCTGGCACCTCCCCTCCTCCGGGCCGCCAGGACGGCCCGCTCGACCGCCGTCCGGCGCAGCGGCCCGTGCTCCCCCTCGTCGTCCTGCAGCAGTGCGGCGAGCGTTCCGGCGGCGGTGTCCGGCCCGTCGGGCGGGCGAACGCTCGCCACCCGGTGACCGCCGGCGCCGAAGGTGACCGCCACGGCGGGTTCCGCGTCGCCGTCCGGCAGCCGGACGGCCGCGCCGGCGAGCGCGAAGTCGCCGGTCCGGCGGGCGATCTCGTAGAACCCGGTGCGGCCGCCGCCCGGCGGGACGCGCAGCCAGGTGATCATCTCGTCCGGTTCGAGCACGGTCTCGTAGGGGCCGAGGACGAACTCCCGCGCCGGGACCTCCCGCGTACCGGCCGACCGGGACTCCACCAGCACCGTGGCGTCGAGCAGCATGGCCGCGGCCTGCAGCTCACCGCTCGGGTCGGCGTGCGCGAGGCTCCCCGCCAGCGTGCCGCGATGGCGGATGGCCGGGTGCCCGATGTGGCGGGCCGCCTCCGCCAGCACGGGCGCCGTCCGCGTTATCAGGGGGTGTTCGGCCACGACGTGGTGGCGCACCAAGGCGCCGATGTACAGCTCGCCGTCCACCATGCCGAGCCGGTTGAGCTCGGCCAGGCGCCCGATGTCGATCAGATGGCTCGGCCGGGCGATCCGCAGGTTCAGCATCGGCACGAGGCTCTGCCCTCCGGCGAGCAGGCGGGCGTCCTGCCCGGCCTCCGCGAGCATGTCCAGCGCCTCGGACCTGGTGTCCGCCCGGAGGTAGGCCAGCTCGGCGGGCTTCACCGGGGCCTCCGCAGCACCGACGGGTCCAGCGGCGTGCCGTCCATGTGGGTGCGGCCGCCGGTGGCGTCGTCGGCGGCACTGGCGATGGCCGCGTACCCGGGGATGATGCCGCTCTCCCCCACCCCCCGCACGCCCAGGGGGTTCATCCCGCTGGGGACCTCCACGTGCGCCAGCCGCATGCGCGGCACGTCCGTGGTGGACGGCAGCAGGTAGTCCATCAGCGTCGTCGTGAGCGGCTGACCGGACGGGTCGAACTCGAACCGCTCGAACAGGGCACCGCCGACGGCCTGGGCCACACCGCCCATGACCTGCCCCTTCACGATCGACGGGTGCAGCGACCGGCCGCCCTCGTCGACCGCGATGTAGCGCAGCACGCGGACGAGGCCCGTGTCCTCGTCCAGCGCCACCACGGCGGCGTGCGCTCCCGCGGTCCAGGTCACCGTCCGCGGGCGCCAGGTGTGCTCCCGCTCGATCAGCGGCGCGCCGGCGGAGCCCGCGGTGGAGCCCCCGGCGGCGTCCTGCCGCTCCTCGGCCAGCGCCAGGGCCAGCTCCTGCCAGGTGACCTTCGTGTCGGAGTCCGGATGGTAGAACCCGAACTCGTTCAGCCGCACCTCATCGGTCCGCCAGTGGTCGCCGTACAACCGGGCCAGCTCCCGCTTCGCCTCGTCCACCAGTCCGGCCGCCGCCGCGGCCACCGCCGGTCCGGCGTTGGCGGCGGACCGGCTGGCGTAGCTGCCGATCCCCTCCCCGGTGATCCCCGTGTCCGCGTGCGTGACCTCCACCGCTTCCAGGGGCACGCGCAGTTCGTCCGCGGCCACCTGCGCCAGGGTGGTCTCGTGGCCCTGCCCGCTCGACGAAGCGCCGGACGACACCTCGAAGCCGCCCGACGGCAGCAGCGCGACCCGCCCCACCTCGAACGGCCCGAGCCCGGTGCCCTCGGTGAACATGGCGTAGCCGGTGCCGAGCCGCTCCCCCTCGCGGAGTTCCTCGCGGGACAGCGCGTCCAGGTCCACGCGCTCCACCTCGGCCACGCAGCGGTCGAGCAACTCCCGGTAGTCGCCGCCGTCGTAGACGATCGGCTGGCCGTCGTGGTAGGTCGCCCCGACCCGGTACGGCAGTTCGCCGGCGCCGATCACGTTGCGCCGCCGGATCTCCACGCGGCTCAGTCCGAGGACGGACGCGGCCCGGTCGAGCAGCCGCTCCATGGCGAAGCACGCCTCCGGCCGTCCGGCGCCGCGGTACTGCGTCGTCGGAGTCTTGTTGGTGAGCACCGCCCGGCCGGTGATGTCGAACGACGGGACGCGGTACGGGCCGAGACCATGGATCGCGCCGTTCGCGGTGACGCCGCCGAGCCAGAAGTTGTGCGCGCCGATGTCGACCACGAAGTCGTCGGTGTACCCGAGGATCCGGCCGTCGCGGTCGAGCACGAGCCGGTTGCTGTGCCGGCGGTCCCGGGAGTGCGCCGTGGCCACCAGGTGCTCGGCCCGGTCCTCGACCCACGCGACCCGGCGGCGCAGATAGCGGGCCAGCACGCAGGCGACCAGCTCCTCGCCGTAGATGTTGGCCTTGGTGCCGAACCCGCCGCCGACGTCCGGGACGCTGACCCGCAGGTCCGACCGCGGCCACCCCAGGGCCTTGCACAGAGCGGTGCGCACGTGGTGCGGGATCTGGCTGGAGGTGATCAGGTGGACGCTCATGGACTCGATGTCGAAGTCGGCGATGACGCCGCGGGTCTCCAGCGGCACGCCGGAGTGCCGGCCCACCCGGTACGTGCCCTCGACCACGACCGGGCCTTCGGGCACGGTGCCCTTGGCGAGCCGCAGCGATGCCGCGACGTTCCCTTCGCAGCCCGGCCGCACCGGTGGGGCGCCCTCGGCGAGCGCGTCCGCCACCGTGTACACGCCGGGCAGGTCCCGGTACTCGACCTCGACCCTCTCCGCGGCGTCCTCGGCCAGATACCGGTCGGTCGCCACGACCACGGCCACCGGTTCGCCGACGTAGCGGACGCGGTCGACGGCGATCGCGTCGACCCGCAGCGGCGCGGTCTGGAACCCGGTCGCCTCGGCGAACCGCGGGTCGGGCAGGTAGATCGGCAGCAGCGGCCCGGCCATCCGGGCGAACGTCCGCCCGTCCAGCACCGTGACCACGCCGGGTGAGGCGAGCGCCTTCGCCGCGTCGACGCGCACGATGGACGCCGACGCGCGCGGGCTGCGCACGAAGGCGAACTGCAGCGCGTCGCCGACCAGGTCCGCCAGGAAGGCGCCCTCGCCGCGCAGCAGACGCGGATCCTCCCGGCGCGCGACGCTGGTCCCGACGAGGCGCCTCATGGCACCCGCCCGGCGTCGGGGTCCCATTCGGCGCAGGCGAACGGTTCACCGGCCGCGCACGCGTCCATGTAGCCGGCGGTCTCGGCGCAGTCGGTCACGTTGGCGTAGCGCATGTCCATGTCGAACAGCGACACCTTGTGCGGGACGGGAGTGCGGTCGAACACCGCTTCGTGCGGGACGAGAACGGTGAGGCCGGCGCCGAACGCGTCCAGCACCGTGGCCCGCACGCAGCCCCCGGTGGCGCACCCGGTCACGATCAGCGTGTCCACCTCGCGGCGGCGCAGCTCATCGAGCAGCGGGGTTTCGTACAGCGCGCTGGCCGACGGCTTGGTGAACACCAGCTCGCCGTCCCGCGGCGCGATGTCGCGGTGGATGTCGCTCACCCACGCCGGCGCCGAGGCCAGCTCGGACGCCCGCCGGTTCTTCCCCGTCCACAGGCCCCGGTCGGCGGCCATCCTCGAATAGCCGACCGGCACACCGGTGCGGCGGGCGTGATCGATCAGCTCCCGGATCCGCGGGAGCGCCCGCCACGCGGCATCACCGCACGCGTTCGGGAACCGGTCGAGGACGCCGGGCAGGCTCATGTCGCCGTCCCCGTCTCCGGTGAACTCGTAGGTCACGTCGACGACCACCAGGGCGGGCCGCGTGCCCGGCACCGACCGGCCGCCGTACCCGGCGGCCAGGTGCACCCGCCACTCGTCCGGACCGACCACGTCGGCCCACGGTGCGATCCGCGTCGGTGAACTGCTCATGTCGTCTCCAGGGTCGGCAGGACGGCGGGCGGCGGGGTGTAGCGGCCGGGAAGAGCGGCGACGCTCCCGCCGCTCACCACGGCGCCGACTCCGACGATTTCGCCGGCCTCCAGCGCGTCCGCCGCGGTCGGGTGCGCCGATCCGCGCACCGGGCCGACCAGCAGCAGGTCGGCCGGGCGGCCCTCGGCCAGCGCACCGCCGGGGATTCCGTGCGCCTCGGCGACGTTCGCGGTGCCGCAGCGCAGCGCGGTCGCGGCGTCCACCCCGCCGAGGCCCGCGATGGCCGCGATGACCTGGAGCGGGCCGCGCGGCATCGTGCCGTTGCCGCCGGGCGTGTCGGTGCCGACCGTGATCCGGTGCAGCTCGCCGCGGTCCCGCAGCATCCCGACCAGGTCGCGCAGCACCCGCAGGTTCCCGCCGAGGATCAGCTCGATGCGGCAGTCGGTCCGCTCCACGATCGCGGCGAGCGCCGCGTCGTCCATCGGAATCGGGCCGCCGTTGGCGTGCGCCAGCACCCGCGGCGCCACCGCGGCGACGAGGTCGGCGTCCGCTTCGAGGCTGTGCCCCTGATAGGACGTCCCGCCCGCGTGCATCTTGGTGACCAGGCCGAACTCGCCGGCCCACTTGCCGTAGGCGGCGACCTCGTCCTCCCACCGCCGCCCGGCGAACGGATAGTAGATGTACTTGACGCACTTCCCGCCCGCCTCGGCCACCTGCCGGAAGCATTCCCGGTCCATGCCGGGTACCGCCAGCAGGGTCCCCGCGTAGACGCGCGGCGGGGCGGCGATATTGCCGAACGCCCACGCCGAATGGGCGGCGAGCCGGGTGGCTGCCTCGGGCGTCAGCTCGGCGGAGCTGAACCCGGGGAACGTCAGCTCGCCCGCCGACACCATGGCGGTGACCCCGGCGTTCAAGTAGGTGTCGGTCCACCCGTGACCGGGCGGCACCACCGACACCGCCCCCGCCACCGGGTGCACGTGCCCGTCGATGAGCCCGGGAACGGCGGTCAGGCCGGCGGCGTCGAGCACGGCCACCTGCTCGCCGTCCCGCTCCAGCTCGTGCAGCGCGGCGCCGACCCCCTCCCCGATCGCCAGTATCCGGCCGTGCGCGCACAGGAGTTCGCCGTCGGCACGCCAGCCCCACGACGGTTCGGCACCGAGCAGCCCGCCGAGGTTGCGCACGTGCAGCGCCGGGCTCACCATGGCCTCACTTCCCCAGGTACGCGACGGCGTCGAGTTCGACCTCGCCGATTCCGAGCGCGCCCGCCTGGATCGTCGTCCTGGCCGGGTAGGGGCTTTCGAAGAACTCCTCGAACGCCTTGTTCATCCCTGCGTAGTCGGCGAAGTCGACCAGGTAGACGTTCACCTTCACCACCGACGTCCGGTCCGCGCCGCGCGTGGCGAGCACCGCCTCCATGTTCTCCAGGCACTGCCGGGTGGACGCGACGATGTCGCCTTCGACGATCTCGCCGCTCCGCGCTCTGGCGACCATGCCGGACACGTGGAGCCAGTCGCCGGCGACGACGCCGTGCGACAACGGCACCTTGGGCGCGGCCATGGTGTCGGCGTTGAACTTGTCCAGGGTCATCTCGTGCCGCCTTCCTCTTTCCGCTTGCAGTTCCCCATGCCGGGAGTCAGTTGCCGGCCTGGGCGCGGACCGCTCGCACCAGGTCCGCGGTGCTGAGCACGCGCCGGTACTCCTCGGCGGTGTCCTTCAATGCCTCGACCAGCCGTCCGACATCGACCTTCGCGGCGTCGATGCGCAGCTCCGCCAGCAGGTGCTCCACGGCCTGCCGGCCGGAGGTCTTGCCGAGCACCACGCCGGAGCGGCGGCCGACCCGCTCCGCCTCGACCGGCTGGGCGGCCAGCGGGTCCTTGACGTACCCGCTGATCGAGATGCCGGAGACGTGCCGGAACGAATTCCTGCCGGTGATCGCGCGGTTGTCCTGCAGCCCGAGCCGCATCAGCTCGGCCGCCCGGATGAAGCTGTGGCCCAGCCGGTCGACGGCGAGCCCGGTCTTCACCCCGAGCAGCACCTCCAGGGCACCGGCCACCTCCTCGGTCGCGGTGTTGCCCGCGCGCTCGCCCACCCCGGCGATGCTGGACGACACCGCGTCCGCACCCGCCTCGACCGCGGCGATCGCGTTGGCCGTCGCCAGCCCGAAGTCGTCGTGGAAGTGCACCTCGATCGGCAGCCCGAACTCGTCCTTGCACCACCGGACCAGGTCGGCGGCCACCTTGGGCGTGCCGACTCCGACGGTGTCGACGACCCTGATGGCGTCGATGAGCCCCAGCCGGTTCAGCTCGCCGTAGATCGCCCGGAGGTCTTCCCTGTCGGTGCGCAGGGTGTCGTAGGCGCTGGCGTAGGTGACCAGCCCGTGCTCCTTGGCCCTGGTGTGCGCCGCGACCGCCGCGTCGACCATCTGCCGCACCGACCAGCCGAACTTGGCCTTCAGCTGGTGCGGGCTCACCGGGCTGGAGACGACCACCCCCCACAGGCCGCAGTCGGCCGCCATGTCGACGTCGTCGACCCTCGCCCGGCAGACGCCGAGGGTCTCGGGGATCGCCCCGCTCTCCACCACCGCGGCGATCGCCTCGCGCTCGCCGGCCGAGATCGCCGGGGTGCCGATCTCGGCCCGGCGGACGCCGACGTCCCGCAGGATCGCGGCGATGGCCTTCTTCTCCGCCGCGCCGAGCACGACGCCCGGCTGCTGCTCTCCCTCACGCAACGTGCAATCGCTGATCAGCACGGTCCCTCCCGCTCCCTTCCCTGCCTCCCGGTCCGCTCCGCGCTCATGCCAGCCAGGAATCGTTGAGCAGCTTGTTCAGCCGGGCCACCTGGTCGTGGACGTCGCGTCCCATCACCACGAGCCCGATCTCGTCCACGGGGAGCCGTGCCGCGGCGTTCAGGCCGGCGAGCACCTGGTCCTCCGTTCCGGCGATGGCGAAGTCGCGCAGCACCTCGACCGGCAGTTCCTCGCCGTGCCCGCTCCCGTGCGACATGTGGTGGGAGAAGTCGTAGCCCGCGCGGATGCGCTCCCGGGCCGCGTCCACCTCCGGGCTGGTGTCGAACGCCAGCGGGTGCCGCAGGATCGAGGCCACCCAGGGCCGCACGTCCGCCCAGGCCCGCTCCTCCTCGCCGATCGCGCAGGCCACCCACAGCACCGAGTGCAGCGTCGCCGGGTCCTTGCCGGCAGCGCGGCGGCCGGCCGCGACCCGCTCCAGCACCTGATCCACCGCGCCGGGCACGATCCCCGGCACGATGATCGCGCCGTCGCCCAGCTCTCCGGCCAGTTCCAGCGTCTTCGGCCCGCTGCCGCTGAGCAGGATCTCCACCTGCCGGGGCGGCCGATCCCAGGACACCTCCGGGCCGTCCGGCCCGGTGTCGGCGGCGGCGTCGGCGAGCAGGGTCCGCATGCCGTGCACCGCCGAGCGCAGTTCGGCCAGCCTCGCCACCCCGCCGTTGAGCCGGCGCAGGGCGCTGTCACCGACGCCGATCCCGAGCCGGACGCGGCCCGGAGCGTACTCGTCGAGGGTCTGGACGGTGGACGCGGTGACGGTCCAGTGCCGGTTCACCGGGTTGGTGACCGCCGGCCCGTAGCGCAGGGTCTCGGTGGCGGCCAGGCACAACGCGATGGTCGCCCAGCACTCCCGCCAGATCAGCGGGCTGTCACCGATCCACAGCGTGTCGACGATGCCGCCGTCCAGCTCCCGCGCGAGATCGATCGTCGCCCTGGTGTCCCTCGTCGGGTAGTAGCCGACGCTCACCAGGGGACGCACCGGATCCCCGACCGGCTCGTTGCTTCGCACCACAATGCCCTCCCGATTCCCGGTCGTCGTTCAACGCCAGCGGCGGGCCATCCGCCGCTCGAGCGCCCACAGGCTCGTGGTCCCTGCCAGCGAGGTGATGATCAGCAGGAGCACCGCGGCCCCCATCAGGTCGTACTGCGCCAGCGTGTACTTGGAGATGATGATCTGGCCGAGGCCGCCCTTGGAGCCGATGATCTCGGCGAAGACCACACCGACCAGGCTGAGGCTGAACGCCAGCCGCAGCCCGACCGCGAGCGAGGGCAGCGCGGCGGGGATGTCCAGCTTCAGCAGCCGCTGATGCCACGGCATGGACAGGGACCTGGCCACCTTGCCGTAGATCGCCGGCACCGCGGCCAGCGCGCCGCCGAAGTTGATGATCACCGGGAACACGCCGAAGATGAACCCCATCGTCACCTGGGACGCCGAGCCCAGCCCGAAGACGAGCATCAGCACCGGGTAGATGGCGATCTTGGGAATCCCGTTCAGCGCCAGGATGGCGGGCTCCAGCGTGCGCCTGGCGAGCGCGGACAGGCCGATCAGCGCCCCGAGGAGCACACCGGCGATCACCGAGAGCACGAACGCCGTCAAGCCGTCCACCGCGGTCTTGCGGACCGCGTCGGTGAACTCCTCCGAAGAGAAGTTGCCGGCCAGGACCCGCACCGTCGCCAGCGGATCCGGCACCACGAACAGCGCGAGGGACAGCAGATACCAGACGGCGACGGCGACTCCGAGGACCACCAGCGGACCGACGGGGATCCTGCCGCGCCGGCCCGCCGGCCGGTCCCGCCGCGACGCGAGGGCCGCCGCCTCTTCCCGGGTCGCCACCGCCGCGGTGGCGCGGTCGCCGCTCATCCGTGGTGCCTCAGCGACACCGCGCTCACCGCGAGGAGCGCGGTCACGACCACGAAGGACAGCGCGAGGGTGGCCGCGAGGAACAGGTACATGCTCGGCACGTTGAACGTCTCGTACTGGTACCGGACGGCATAGCCGAGCCCTTCACTACTGACCATGAACTCCATCCCGATCGTGCCGACGAGGCTGTAGACCGCCCCCACCCGCGCACCCGTGAAGATCTCCGGCAGCGCCCCCGGCAGTTCGATCCGGCGGAACCGCAGCAGCGGGGGCATCTGCAGTGCCAGGCCCACCATCTTGTGGATCTCCTTCTGCTCCCGGAACCCGATCCAGGTGTTGAGCGCCACCGGGACCGAGCACATCACCGTGGAGATCGCGATGATCGGCCACGAGTTGATGCCCAGCAGCACCAGCAGGAACGGGTAGAACACCACCAGCGGCACGGCGTAGAAGGCCAGCAGGTACGGCTCCAGCGCGCGCCCGACGACCGGCAGCCGCCAGAACAGCACGCCGAGCCCGAAGCCCAGCAGGCACCCGGCCACCAGTCCCGCCAGCACCCGGACGGTCGTGACCGCCAGGTGGTCGAGGAAGGTCGCCGGGGCCGGGTCGCTCAGCTGGGTCTGCGCCCCGATGATCCTCCCCACCTCGGGGAAGGTCCGGGTGTCCACCAGGCCCGACTCCGTGGCGAGCCACCAGCCCGCGACGATGAGGACCGCCAGGGCGAAGAAGGTGAGCACCTGCGACCAGAGTGCTCGGAACAACTCCCGCTGCATGATCCCCCCTACCTCGAGCTGAGGAGATGCTCGCGCTCGTCGAAGGCGCGCTGCGACTCCTTCTGCAGCACGCTCCAGATGCGCGCGCTGAGATGCTGGTACTCGTCCGTGCTGAGCAGCTCGGGCCCGCGCGGATACTCGAACGGGACCGGCAACCGCTCGCGGATCGTCGCCGGCCGGTAGGACATCACCCAGACCTCCTGGCTGAGCAGGAGGGCCTCCTGGATGTCGTGGGTGACGAACAGGACGGTCTTGTTCGTGCTCTGCCACATCTGCAGCAGCTCGACACCGATCATCAGCCGGGTCTGCGGGTCGAGCGCGCCGAACGGCTCGTCCATGAGCAGGACCGACGGGTCCAAAGCCAGGGTCCGCGCGATGGCGACCCGCTGGCGCATCCCGCCGGACAGCTCCCTCGGGTAGGCGTGCTCGAAACCCGTCAGCCCGACGAGATCGATCATCTCCCTGGCCCGGCTGATCTGGGCGGCCTTGCGCATGCGCTCGACCTCGAGGCCCAGCCGCACATTGTCGATCACCGTGCGCCAGGGCAGTGTGGAGTCCTCCTGGAACACCACGCCGATCGAGCGGCGCGGGCCGCGGACGGGTTCCCCGTCCACGGACACCGCGCCGGTCGACGGCTTGACCAGCCCGGCCACGATGTTGAGCAGCGTCGACTTGCCGCAGCCGGACGGACCGACGATGGAGACGAACCTGCCCTGGCCCACCGCGGCGTCGATGGGCGACAGCGCGTGCGTGGTCCCGCCGCCGCGTAGGCCGAAGGTCTTCGACACTCCTTCGATCAGCAGATGCGCTTCTCTCGGCTCGGACTTTTCCACTGCGGCGTCTCCGTTCGGTCTTGCTGCGTATCAGGCCGGGCAGGGCCAGGACGAGGTCAGAGCTCGGCCTTGGCGTCCCCCGGCAGGTACTGCTGGTCGAAGATCTTCTTCCAGTCGATCGGCCCGGAGACCTGACCGGACAGGTTCATCAGCTCCGAGACGGTGTCCAGCGCCTCCGGCACCGTCTTGAAGGAGTAGATCTCCTCGGCGGGGATGCCGGCGTCCGCGATGCTCTTCTCGATGATCGCCGCGTCGATGTTCATGATCTTGCTCAGCGCGGGGGCCATCTTCCCCGGATCGCCGGCGATGTCGCCGAACACCTTCGACATGGCGGCGAAGAACGACGGCATCGCCTCCGGGTTCTTCTCCGCCCACTCCTTGTTCACCACGACCATGTCGGCGGGGAACCAGGGCAGCGTCTTCGGAGCGTCGATGACCACCTTGGCGCCGTCGTTCTGCACCTTCTCGGTGATGAACGGCTCCATGGCCCATCCGCCGACGACCTGGCCGCTCTTGCTGGCCGCCCAGTTCTCCCCCATGCCGCCGGCCGGGACGATCTCGCTGAACTTGATGTTCTGCTTCTTCTCGATCCCCGCCAGCAGCAGGTTCACCGTGGCGCCGGGCACCGAGCCGCCGATCTTCTTGCCGTTGAGGTCCGGTACCTCCTTCGGACCGATCCAGTAGAAGCCGTTCCGCGGCGCCCACAGGCTGACGATCTTCACTCGCGGGTCGCTCTGCGCCGCGAGCACCGACGCGGCCGGCGAGCCGATGGCGATCTCGGCGTCCCCGGTGCTCAGCGCACGGAGGGTGTTGCCGCCGCCGGACGCCGAGGCGAACTCGACGTCGAGCCCCGCGTTCGCGAAGTCTCCGCGATCGGCGGCGATCTTCAGCGCCGCCATGAACGGAAGCGTGTCGATCAGCGTCGCGGTGATCCGGACCTTGGTCCGCCCTCCCTCACCGCTGCTGCCGCCGTCGTCACCCGATCCGCATGCCGTGACCCCCAGCACGAGCGTGGCCGCCGCCAGCACGGCCCCCGCTCGTGTCCGGGCCCTCCACCACCTGCTCGTGAGCTCTCCCATGACAACCTCCCAGTTGCATATCGGGTAATGTATATGAGATCCATTCCATGTCAACGGTGTCTTGCCCGGTTCGACCGAGTCCCTCGGCCGGCGGATGAGATCATCGGGGGCGACGCACTACCCGGCCGCTACAGCAGACAGGGGAGAGCCGTGGTTTTCAGACGACCGCTGACGGCCCAGGCGGCGGTTCTTCAGGAGTTGAGGCGGTCGATCCTCGAAGGCGAGCTCAAGCCGGGCACCCAGATCGTGCAGGACGCCTTCGCCGAGCGACTGGGGCTCAGCCGGGTGCCGGTGCGGGAGGCGCTGAAGATCCTCGAAGGCGAGGGGCAGGTCCGCTACTCACCGCATCGCGGCTACTTCGTGACCGAGCTGGACATCAGCGAGCTGCTGGAGATCTACCGCATCCGCGAGCTGCTGGAGACGGAGACCGTCCGCAGGGCCGCCCCCAGGTTGACCGACGAGGATCTGAACCGGCTCTCCACTGCCATCGACGGCATGGCGGCGGCGAGCGAGGCCACCGACATCGTGGCGCTCACCAACGCCAACCGCGAGTTCCACTTCGTGCTGTTCAACCCGTCCGGCATGCCGCGCTTCGTCCGGATGATCCGGCAGCTCTGGGACGCCTCGGACCCGTACCGGTCCCTGTACTTCGCCGACCCCGACCACCGCGACGTCGTGGACGCCGAGCACCGCGGCATCCTCGACGCCGCACGTGAACGCGACACGGAAGCCCTCGTCCGCCTGCTCAACGAACACCGGGACCACGCGATCGCGGGCCTCAAGAAGGTGCTCGACCGCTCCTGAAGGCACGCTCACGTGCTCGGCTCGGGAACCTTGCAGTTGGCGGTGGGGTTGAGACCGATGTAGTTGAGCGGACCGGACGCCCAGGTGATTCCGATGGTGGCGATCTTGGCGCAGCTGCCGTCGAAATGGGCGTAGTAGTGGCGCTGTCCCGCGGCGAGCGCCCCTATGATCAGCCAGGCGACGAGCATCCACCGTCCGGACCTCATCGATACCTCCGGTGCCCACGTCGCCGACCCTGGGGTACGACAGTAGCGACAAGATCGCCCATAGTTAAGCAGGTCGGACCAGGTGTGTCATCTCATCCATGTCTCGCGCGGCCGCCGCGTCCCCGGCGCCGCTCCGCGGACCGGCCTCGGTGGACCAACCTGGGCGGACCGCTGCGCCCGGGGCCGGCAGCCGCCTATGCGACGGGTCCGGGCGTGCCGGTGAGGGCGAGCAGGCGGTGGGCCGCGGTCAGCGTGCCGTCGGAGTCGATCGTCGGTGCGACGGCACGCGCGGTCGGCGCGGCGTCCAGCGCTTGGCCGAGGGCGTCGCGCAGGCTGCCGGCGGGCGGGACGGACGCGCCCAGCCCGAGGCGGCGGACGCGCTCCGCGTGGTAGTGCTGGTCGAACATCTGCGGCAGGATCACCTGCGGTGTCCCGGCCCTGGCGGCGACGGTGGTCGTCCCCGCGCCCCCGTGATGGACGACGGCCGCCACCCGGCGGAAGAGCGCCTGCTGGTTGACTTCGCCGATCGAGAGGCAGCCGGGGTCGCCGGCGACGGCGGCCAGGTCCGCCCAGCCGCTCGAGATCACGACGCGGCGGCCGATGGCACGGGCCGCGTCGAGCACCTTCGCGACGATGCCGTCCGGGGCGCGCATGCTGCCGAGCCCGAAGTACACCGGCGGTTCGCCCTCGGCGAGGAACGCCTCCAGTGCGGGGTCCAGCGGGCGGGTGTCGTCGAGCAGCCAGGCCCCGGTCTGCAGGACGTCCAGGCCGGGCGGGCCGGGCCAGGGCGCGAGGACCGCGTCGGCCGCGAGCCATGGACGGCCGGTGAACAGGTGGGAGCGCACGTCCGCGACGGGTTCGAGGCCGAGCCGCCGGCGCTGG